>NZ_JBHXML010000016.1:0-123686 GCF_042720345.1 Kitasatospora sp. NPDC058478
CGCACCTCGCCGCGTTGTCGTCAGTCGCCGATGCTCCGCATGGACTCCCTCCTCCGCCTTGCGATGCACGCACCCCAACGCCGCCACGCCCGCCCCCCGGGCGGACGACGGGAGTTTGAAGACACGCCCTAGGCCTTTTCCGGCGGATCACGTGACGGCCTCGTTCTTGGATGATTATTGCTTGTGGGGCGGGGCGATCTGGCAAGCGAGGAGTGGGCGGTTGGGGCCGCAGCTGCCGAAGTCCGGTTGCCGCGGAGGGCGCTGGATCGATCACCGGAAGGTGATCAACGGGATCCTTTTCCGAATACGCACAGGCGTCCCGTGGCGGGACCTGCCCTCGCGGTTCGGGAACTGGAAAACCGTCTACGAGCGCCACCGCCGTTGGTCAGCGGACGGCACGTGGGAAGCCCTCTACCAGGCCGTCCTGACCGACGCCGACGCTCAGGGGCGAATCGACTGGAGCATGGTCGGCGTGGACTCCACCTCGCGTCGTGCCCACCAGCACGCTGCCGGAGCACCGCGCAGGCCGCCACGGCTCCCCAAGCGAAGATCAACGCCCCGGCAGCACCGTCCCGACGAAGGACTCGGACGCTCCAGAGGCGGTTTGACCTGCAAGCTCCGCCTTGCCGGGGAGGGCGGCCTTCGCCCACTGGCCCTGCTGATCACACCGGGCCAGTGGGGCGACAGCCCGCAGCTGATCCCCGTGCTGGAGCGCATCCGGGTCAAGCGCACCGGCGGTGGCCATCCGCGCACACGGCCCGACCACCTCGGTGGCGACAAGGCCTACAGCTCCCGCCGTAACCGCCGCTACCTGCGCAGACGCCAGATCAAGCACACCATCCCCGAACCGAAGGACCAGCGGGCCAACCGCCGGCGCCGCGGCAGTAGAGGAGGCCGACCCACGGGCTTCGACAAGCAGATGTACAAGCGCCGCAACGAAGTCGAGCGCACGATCAACCGCCTCAAGAGCTTCCGGGCAGTGGCGACGCGCTATGACAAGCGGGCCTACGTCTTCCACGGAACCGTCACCGTAGCGGCGATCAGGCTGTGGCTGCGCCCCTGACCGCGTCTCAGTGCGCGGGCTCGGCCAGGAGCAGCGCGTTGAGGGTGGCGTAGTCGAATCCGCCCTCCAGTGTGGTCGTCGTGCCATTCTCCAGCAGTTCGCGGGCAGCCCGGCGGACCAGCCCGTACGCCGCCTCGGCGATGGAGGATCCAGCACTGATGCGGGCGGCTCCCGCCTCGGCGAGCTCAGAGACCGGGAGTGCGCCGGGGCCGGCCAGGACGTTCACCGGCAGGGGTTGAGAGCCCACGAGTGCCCTGACCGTCTCGGCGTCCGGCGTGCCGAGGACGAAGATACCGTCCGCGCCGGCTGCCGCGTAGGCGCGGGCGCGGGTGAGCGTCTCGTCCAGCCAGGCCGTGTGGTCACCTGGCGGCAGGCGGTGCGTGTCGATGCGGGCGTTGATGAACAGCGGGATGCCGGTCTCGTCCGCGGCCCTGCGGGCGGCTGCGATCCGCTCAGCCTGCTCGGCGACGGGGCGCAGGGTGTCCTCGAGGTTGATCCCCACGGCTCCGGCCGCGAGGACGCCTCGGACAGTCTCGGCCACGCCGTCAGGGCCGGTCGCATAGCCGCGTTCGATGTCGGCGGTGACCGGTACGTCAACAGCGGCCGTGATCCGGGCGATCGCGCCGAGCGCCTGGTCGCGGGTCATGTGATCGCCGTCGCCGCGGCCGAGTGACCAGGCGACCCCGGCACTGGTGGTCGCGATCGCAACAGCACCTGCGTCCGCCACCACACAAGCGGAAGCACCGTCCCACGCATTGGGCAGGACCAGCGGCGTGCCAGGTACATGCAGGGAACGGAACCTCTGTGCCACATCAAGAAGCGTTGCCATAAGCAACATTGCATCACGAGAGCCAGATGGACGATCAAGGCCCACACCCCGTCGACGCCATGATCCGTCGGACAGGGCCTAGTAGTACTTCGTTAGGTTGATTTGATCTTGTGGTCGTGGCGGTGCATGCTGCGGTCTGTGGATCTTGGTGAGGTGGAAAGGCTGCGCGGAGATCTCGGCGACTTCGTGGCCGAGGTCTTCGCGTCCCTGGCGCGTAAGGATCAGCGACGGCAGGGGGATTGCTATCTGCGCGGGCTGATGCTGGACGGGCGGCGCAAGTCGATCCAGCCGATGGCCGAGCGGCTGCCGGACGGGAACATGCAGGCGCTGCAGCAGTTCGTCAGCCAGTCGCCGTGGGACCACACGCCGGTGCTGCGGCAGATTGCGCGGAAGATGACCGCCGCGCTCGCGCCGGAGGCGTGGGTGATCGACGACACCTCGTTCCCGAAGGCCGGCGACCAGTCGGCGGCGACGTCAAGGCAGTACTGCGGCGCTCTGGGCAAACGCTCGCTCTGCCAGGTCGGGGTGAGCGTCCACGCCGTCACCGACCAGGCCTCCAGCCCGCTGTCCTGGCGGCTGTTCGTGCCACCGGAGTGGGGCGACCGTGGCGATGTCCGCCGCCGTCGCACCGGCCTGCCACCGGAGGTCGGGCACGTCGAGAAGTGGCGCCTGGCGATCGACACGCTCGACGAGCTGACCGCCTGGGGACTCGATCCCCAGGTCGTGGTCGCCGACGCCGGATACGGCCAGTCCGCCGCCTTCCGCCATGCCCTGCGCTCCCGGGACCTGGACTACATCGTGGCGGTGCGCGGCGACGAGACCGCGCACCGCCACGACGCTGAACCAGTGGCTCCCGTCTACGGCGGTGCGGGACGCAGGACGCTGCCCCGCTACCGCGCCGACTCCGTCGCCCTGCACGAGCACGCAACCGAGGACGGCCGCCGGGTGTTTCGGCAGGTCACCTGGCGCCAGGGCAGCCGCGGAGCGATGCGTTCAAGGTTCCGCGTCCTACAGGTACGGCCCGCAGGGAAGATCCCCCGCACGCTCGCCACGGCCGACGCGGGCGGAAGTGCCGCCTGGGACGGCGTCCTGCCGGCCGAGACGCTGCTGGCCGAATGGCCTACGGGCGCGAGCGCGCCCACCGAGTACTGGCTGACCAGCCTGCCGCCCGACACCGCGATCCGCCGCCTCGTGCGCCTGGCCAAGATCCGCTGGCGCATCGAGCACGACTACCGCGAGATGAAGCACGGCCTGGGCCTGGACCACTTCGAGGGCCGCACCTGGCGAGGCTGGCACCACCATGTCACCCTCGTCACCGCCGCCCACGCCTTCCTCACCCTCCGGCGCCTCGACCCAAAAGTCGAGACGCCGGCCTGACCTTCTACCGAGTCCTCGACGCCATCCAGGACCTCATACGGGCCTGGACCGGCGAATGCCCCACCTGCCACCGCGAGTTACCCAACATCCAGCGACCAGGACACACCAGACCACTACAGACCTAACGAAGTACTACTAGAGCTCTCTGTCCGACTCCGTTCACACGGCTCCGCCCGCCGCCCCGGCCCGAGAACGAGGGCCGGAACGACGGGCGGAGCGACGCGCGGGTGCGGTCAGGCCTGGGCGTTGCCCGGCTGGCGGCCCGGGGCGTCGGCGGCGGCGCGCTTGAGGACGGCGGTGTTCGCGATGACGGTGCCGGGCTTGACCCCGGAGACCTCGGTGACCTGGACGCTGCGCTCGCCCAGGAAGGTGTAGGAGCTGCGGTCGAAGATGATCTCGTCTCGGGAGCCGGTGGCGGTGTTGGTACGGGCGATCGCGATGCCGGTGCGCCCGGCGGCGTCGGTGGCGCTGTCGAGGAGGACGACACCGGGGATGCGGGCCGCAGCCTGGTAGAGCGCGGCGGCGAGCTCGCCGGGGAGGGCCTGCTCGCGGATCAGGTCGCCGATGGTGACGAACGCCTGCTGGTCCGGCCCGCTGCCGCTTCCCTTGGTCTCGGTGTAGATCTTCTGCAGCAGTTCCTGCGGGTCGGTGGGCAGGGTGCGCAGGTAGTCGTAGGAGGGTGCGTTCAGGTGGTTGCCGCTGTCCGCCGAGAGTGCCGCGCCGCCTTCCGGGGACTTGCCCTCTTCGGTGAGCCAGCCCGTGCGGCCGTCGGCCGAGTGCCAGATCTGCCGCTGGTGGGGCTTCTCGACCCACACCTTCGACGTGCCGCTGCTGAGGTCGACGGAGCCCGCGAGGTGGGAGACGGTGCTCTCGATGTAGACGTACTGCCCCGGGCGCAGGACGACGTCCGGCGCGGCCTTGGCGGCCAGCGAGATCCGCTCCACCGCGCCGGCCAGGCCTGCGGTGTCGCCCGCCGAGACCTGGATGACGGGCGCGGCGATGCGCTCACTGCCCGCGGGGGTTGCTCCCGGGCTGCCGAGCGTGGTGGCCGCCACGGTGGCGGCGAGGGCGAGGGCCGCCACCGTGGTGGGTACGGCGATCAGCAGCCGCCGACGCTTCCTGGCCTCGGGGCGGACCGGCACTGCGGCTTCGGTGGTACGGGTGATCTCGTTCATCAGGAACTCCTCGATCTGGCGCTGCCGGCCGAGCGGGACGGCAGGTGCTCCGGCCGCCGGCAGCAGGTGCCTCAGCTTCGTGTCATCGAGCGGCTGCCGCCGCTGCGGGATGCTGGTCATCTGCTTCACTCCTTGTTCGACCGGGCCGGAACCATCCGGCCACCCTGTACTTGTCCGGCTGCCCGCAGGGGTTCCCGGCGAGTTTTCGAGGCCTGCCGCAGTTCCTTGTCGGCCAGGGCACGCAGCCGGGTCCGGGCCCTGGAGAGCCTGGAGCGCACGGTGCCGACCGGGATGCCGAGGGCCTCGGCGGCCTCGGGGTAGCTGAGGTCCGCCCACACGCACAGCGAGAACACCTCGCGCTCCCCACGACGCAGTTTCTCCAACGCCGTCTTGGCGGCCAGCAGCTGATCGCGGTCGGCGATCCGACCGACCAGCTCGTCGGCGAAGTCCGGGGCGGGTTCGGCGAGCGGCATGCGGGCGAGGGCGGCCGCGTGCCGGCGGGCGGCTCTGGCCCGGTTGCGCAGCACGTTGACGGTGATGCCCATCAACCACGGGCGCGGAGTGACCCCTTCGTCGCGGAGCTTGTCCCGCAGGCGCCAGGCCTCCAGGAAGACCACCGCCATGACGTCCTCGGCACCGGCGCGATCCCCGCTCACCCGGACCGCGTGTGCCAGAACCGCGCGCGAGTGCTCCTGGAACAACTGCCGGAAGGCGTCCGGGTCCCCGGCTCTGATCCGTTCGTGCAGCGAATAGTCCACACCTCTGGTTGTCCTGCCACCACGAAGCAGTTCCAGTGAGCTGCGTCACAGGTGTGCCGGCGACCCGCGGGTGCCTTTCGCGCTGACGACGGGTCCTCCGCGCAGGTGCCGACTTGAGCGGCGGCACCTGCGCGGCGGCACCTGAGGCGCTCGGCCCGGTAGCGAGCGGCTGCCCACCGGGCCGTCCCCCGAACGCCACGAGGTGTTCCGGCGAACCCCCCGATGCCGAGAACTCTGCAGCGGCGGCGCATTGTCCGAAAGAGCCCTCTGGGCAGGACATTCAAGTCGGACAACGATGTGAGGGGGCGGGAGAGGCCTGCCAGGGGTGGTGAACGTGGACACGCGGCCGAACGGGACACGGCGCAAGGCCCGGCTGGGCAGACCGGAGCGGTTCGTGGATCCGCAGGCCGGTCCGGTGGAGCGGCTCGCCTGGGAGCTGCGCCAGTTGCGGGACCGGTCGGGCGCACCGAGCTACCGCGTGCTGGCGAAGGAGTCGCACTACTCCGCCAGCACGCTGGCGGAGGCGGCGAAGGGTGAGCGCCTGCCGTCGCTGGCCGTGGTGCTCGCCTACGCGCGGGTGTGCGGCGGGGAGCAGGCGGAGTGGGAGGCCCGCTGGCAGGCGGCGTCCCGGGCCGTCCAAGGGCCGTCCGCCACGGCGCAGGACGGCGGTACGGACCGTGCGGACGGGGGCGGCCCCGCTCTCAGCCCGTACCTGGGACTGGCCGCGTTCGGCACGGGGGACGCCGACATCTTCTTCGGCCGGTCGGAACTGGTGAGCCACCTGGTCCGGCACGTGGGTGAGCACCGGCTGACGGCAGTCGTCGGCGCCTCCGGCAGCGGCAAGTCCTCGCTGCTGCGGGCGGGGCTGCTTCCCCGGCTCGACGAGGCCTGGCACACCGCGCCGCTGGTTCCCGGCGACCGCCCGCTGCGGGCGCTGGCCCTGGCGGTCTGCGCGCTGACGGGCGGTGACGCGGAGGCGCTGTCCCGCGCGCTGGCCGACGAGCCCGCGGCCCTGGGGATCGCGCTGGACACCTGGCTGGTCACGCAGCCCGCCGACCGGCGCGTCGTCCTCGTCGTCGACCAGTTCGAGGAGCTCTTCACCACCTGCGCGGACGCCGGGGAGCGGGAGGCGGCCCTGGCCTGCCTGGCCTGGACGGCCGGCGAGCGCACAACTGGCGACGGGGCCGCCGGCGCAGCCGAGGCCCGGGTACGGGTCGTCATCAGCGTGCGCGCCGACTTCTACGACCGCTGCCTCGCCCACCCCGCCTTGGCCGCCGCCCTCCGCTCCGGCGCCCAGCTGCCGGTCGGCGCACCCACCCGGGCCGAGCTGCGGGACATCGTCGTCGAACCCGCGGCCCGAGCGGGCGTCGTGGTGGACCCCGACCTGCTGGAGGCCGTCCTCGCGGAGGCCACCGGCCAGCCCGGCGCCTTGCCGCTGGTGGCCCACGCGATGCGCGAGACCTGGACCAGGCGCCGCGGGGCCGTCCTGCGGCTGGCCGACTACCGGGCCACCGGCGGCATGCGGGGAGCCATCACCCAGACCGCCGAGGCCATGTACGCCGGTCTCCCGCCGGGCCACCAGGAGGCCATGCGGCTGCTGTTCCTCCGGCTCACCGCCCCGGGCGAGGGCACCGAGGACACCCGCCGCCGCCTGGCCCGGGAGGAACTCGACGGCCTCGCCGGCGCCGCGACCGTCGACGACCTCCTGCACCGGCTCGCCGCCGCCCGCCTGATCGTCCTGGCCGACGGCACCGTCGACGTCGCCCACGAAGCGGTCATCCGCGCCTGGCCGCGGCTGCGCCACTGGCTCGACGTCGATCGCGAGGCCCTGCGGACGCACCGCCGGCTCACCCAGGCCGCCCTGACCTGGCACGAACTCCGCCGCGACCCGGGCGCGTTGTACCGGGGAGCGCAGCTCGCCACCGCCCGGGGCTGGTCCCGTACCGGCGGCGCGGCGCTCAATCGGCTGGAGTCCGCCTTCCTGGACGCCAGCACCGCGGCGGACGACCAGCGTGGCCGCCGCCGGCGCCGGACGGTCATGGCGCTGGCCGTCCTGACCGTGCTCTCCCTGGTGCTGGCGGTGACCGCGTTCGTCCAGGGGGCGCAGTCCGACGCGCAGCGCCGCATCGCGGTCTCCCGCGAACGGGCCGCCCAGTCCAGGCAACTCCTCGAAACGCAGCCCGAGGCCGCGGCGCTGGTCGCGTTGGAGGGCTACCGGGCGGCCCACAGCACCGAGGCCCGCAGCAGCCTGCTGAGCGCCTACGCCGCCTACTCCTCCAACCAGTTCACCGGTCACACCGGCGCCGTGACGGCGGTGGCGTACGCGCCCGACGGCCGGACCCTGGCCACCGGCAGCGCCGACCACACCGTGAAACTGTGGGACACCACCACCCACCGCCTGCTCGCCACCCTGACCGGCCACACCGGCACCGTCAACACGGTCGCCTTCAGCCCCGACGGCCGCACCCTGGCCAGCGCCGGCACCGACAGCACCGTACGGCTGTGGGACGTCGCCTCCGGCCGCACGACGGGCATCCTCACCGGCCACACCGGCGTCGTCTCCTCGGCGGCGTTCTCGCCCGACGGCCGCACCCTGGCCACCGCCGGGTACGACCAGACCGCCCGGCTGTGGGACGTGGCGTCCCAGCGCGCCCTCACCACGCTCACAGGTCACGCCGGTTCCGTACGAGCGGTGGCGTACGCGCCCGACGGCCGCACCCTGGCCACCGGCGGCGCCGACCACACCGTGAAGCTGTGGGACACCACCACCCACCGCCTGCTCGCCACCCTGACCGGCCACACCGGCACCGTCGGCACGGTCGCCTTCAGCCCCGACGGCCGCACCCTGGCCAGCGCCGGCACCGACCGCACCGTACGGCTGTGGGACCTGGCATCGCACGACACCACGACCGTCCTCGACGGGCACACCCAGGAGGTGAGCCAGGCCGCGTTCACCGCCGACGGCCGCACCCTGACCACGATCGGCCAGGACAACACGGTCGCCCTGTGGGACGTGGCCGAGCGCCGGCTGACCGCCACCCTCCACGAGACCAACACGTCCGCCCCCGCGCTGGCGCTCTCCCCCGACGGCAACGAGCTGGCCACCACCGCCACCGATCACATCGTCCACACGTGGGACCTCAAGACCCGCCGGATCGCCGCCACCTTCAGCGCGACGAACGACCTGGAGGCCGTCGCGACCGTCGCCACCTACGCCCCCGACGGCCGGACACTCGCCATCGGCCACACCGACGGCTCCGTCACCTTGTGGACCACCACCCCGCCCCGCCCCCTCGTGACCTTCCCGGCGCACAGCCAGGACATCATGCACCTGGCGTTCTCCCCGGACGGCCTCCTGCTGGCCACCGCGAGCTCCGACCGCACGGCGCGGCTGTGGGACGCCGCGTCAGGCCGCCCGGTGGCCACGCTCGAAGGCCACACCGACCAGGTGTCGGGCGTCGCCTTCTCCCCCGACGGCCGCACCCTGGCCACCAGCAGCCTCGACACGACCGTCCGCCTGTGGGACGTGGCGACCCACCAGACGACAGCGGTCCTCCAGGGGCACACCAGCCTGGTCTCCAAGGCCGTCTTCGCCCCCGACGGCCGCACGCTGGCCACCGCCGGATACGACGGGACGGTGCGCCTGTGGGACGTGGCCACGCACCGCACCCTCGCCGTACTGTCCGAGAACACCAACGCCATCGCCTCCCTGGCCTACTCCCCCGACGGCCGCACCCTGGCCACCGGCAGCTCCGACGCCACCGTGCGCCTGTGGGACGTGGCGCAGCGCCGGGCGGTCGCCGCCCTCACCGGCCACATCAACACCGTCTTCTCCCTCACCTTCAGCTCCGACGGCCGCACGCTGGCCAGCACGGACGCCAGCGGCACGGTGTGCCTGTGGGACGTGGCATCACAGCAGGTCAAGGCACTGCTCGTCGGTCACACCAGAGCCGTGCACACGGCCGCCTTCAGCCCCGACCAGAGCACGCTCCTCACCGCCGCCGGCGACGGAGCACGGCTGTGGCCCACGGACGCGGACCGAACCGCCGACCGCATCTGCGACCTGAGCCGGACCAACCACTGGCCCGGATCCCTCTCCGGCACCACCACGGGCGAGGCCTGCCGGTGAGCGGACTCACGGCGGTATCACGACCTGACGGCCGCACGCTTGCGCCCCCGCTACCCGGACGGCTGGTGGAGCGAGCGGTAGTCGACCTTGCCGTTCCCGTTCCGGGGGAGGCCCGGCAGCCGCACCCAGCGCCGAGGGAGCATCGGATTCGGCAGGCTCGACCGCAGCGATGCGAACAGGTCGTCCTGAAGCGTCCCCGGCTCCGCCGCGTAGTAGGCGACGAGCCGTGCCTCGCCTCCGGCGCCCTCTGCGACCACCGCGCACTCCGTCACACCGGGTATTCCGGAGACAGCGGCCTCCACCTCGTCCAGCTCGACGCGGACGCCGGCGAGCTTGACCTGCCGGTCGGCGCGCCCGGTGCAGTGGACCAGCCCATCGGCGAAGTAGGCCGTGTCCCCCGTGCGGTAGAGCCTGCCGGTGGGTGAGCGGGGGTCGAACTCGTCGACGAAGAACGATGCACCGGTGAGCTCCGGGTCGTTGACGTAGCCCGCCCCCACAGCGCACCCGCCCACCCACAGCTCTCCTGCTTCGCCGGGCTCTGCCGCCCTCCATCCACCGTCTTCCCTGACCAGCAGATAGAGGGCTATGCCGGGTAGGGGGCCACCGGCCGGAAGCTGCGGCAGGGCCAGGTCCGCCGGCCTCACGTGGTGGAGCGCGACGTCGTCGGAGCACTCGCTCGCCCCGTAGGCGTTGAGGAGGTCGGTCTGCGGAAGCGCTCGTAGGACCGCCGCCGCCAGCCCGGGGTCGAGCCGCTCACCCGTCGAGACGAGGCATCGCAGGTCGGGCAGGGCCGGGCCGGAGCGGCGGGCCGCCTGCGCGTCTCGCACGATCCAGCCGACCACGGTGGGGACCAGCTCCATCACGGTGATCCCCCGGCTCTCGGCGTAGCCCACGAGGCGGCGGGCGAACCGGAGGTCCGCCTCGGGAACCACCACGACGGACCCGCCCACGAGCAGGACGGCGAGCATCTGCCAGACGGAGATGACGTGGACCGGCGGCGCGGTGAAGGCGACCCGGTCCGATGCTGTCAGCCGCAGCGCGCCGACCATCGACCGGAGGTGGTTCATCATCCCGAGCTGCTCCACCACCGCGCCCTTCGGCCGGCCGGTGGTTCCGGAGGTGTGGATGACATAGCGCGCCTCGTCGTCCGGCGGTTCGGTCGACAGCGCGAACGACGGCGCGAACAATGGCGCCTCGGCTGTGGACCCCGGTGGCGTCAGCACCGCGATGGAGGCCTCGGCCGCCGCCGCGCGGAGCGGGCTCCCGGCCGCCCCCGACAGGGCGTCGAGCAGGAACAGGCATCGGGGCCGGGCGTTCTCCAGCACCTCCGCCAGCCGGGCCTCGGGCCACCCGGGATCGATCGGCACGTACGTCGCGCCCAGGCTCTCGACGGCCAGGAACACGGCGACGGTGTCCGCGCCCCGGGGGCCGGCGACGGCGATCCGGTCGGCGGAGCCGCACCCTTCGCCGAGGAGGGCTGCACGGATCTGACGGACCCGGACGCACAGGTGGTGGTAGGTGATCTCCTCCGAATCCGCCACCACGGCGACGCGGCCCGCGTCCTCGGCCGCCAGCTCACTGACGCGGGCCCAGACGGTCCTCGTTTCCCCGCCCCGGCCCGCGCGCTCGGCCCCCCTCAGAGCACGGCGGACCGCCGACGGCGCCTCGTCGGCGAGCATCAGCAGCCGGTGCAGTCCGGCGCTTCGAGACCGGCATGCTGGGACGCCGGTGTCGACGGGGTGCTCCATGGATGTCCTCCTCCGTTCAACGCGGGTGCGGCGCGGGCCGGGAGCGACCGGCGACCGGCTGTCGCGTCATGTCCTTGGTCCAGGGCCAGGGCGCGTCCGGTGGATCCCTTCGGGTCCGCCACGATCCACCGGACCCGCCCTACCGGGGAAGGTCCGCACCCGGCTGGGCGAACTGCGCCCGGTACAGACGGGCGTACGCGCCACCGGCGGCGAGCAGCTCCGGGTGCCGTCCCTGTTCCACGATCGAGCCGTTCTGCAGGACGAGAATGGCGTCCGCGTCGCGCACCGTGGACAGTCTGTGGGCGATCACGAAGCAGGTTCGCCCCTCGCTCAGCCGCGCCATGGCCCGTCGGACCAGCAGCTCGGTCCGCGTGTCCACCGCGCTCGTGGCCTCGTCGAGCACCAGGATCGCCGGGTCGGCCAGGAACGCCCGGGCGATGGTGATCAACTGGCTTTCCCCCGCGCTGATCCCGGCGTTCTCGCCGTCGAGTACGGTGTCGTACCCGTCCGGCAGCGTGCGGATGAAGTGGTCCGCGTGGGCGGACCTGGCAGCCAGCTCTATCTGCTCCCGGGTGGCGCCCTCCCGGCCGTACCCGATGTTGTCCGCGATCGATCCCTCGAAGAGCCAGGTGTCCTGGAGCACCGCGCCGATGTGACGCCGCAGAGTGGCGCGCTGCAGCTCCCTGAGGTCGACTCCGTTGAGCGTGATCCGCCCTCCGGTGACGTCGTAGAAGCGCAGCAGCAGGTTGACCAGGGTCGTCTTGCCGGCGCCCGTGGGCCCGACCACGGCGATCGTCCTCCCGGGCTCGACCGTCAGCGAGAAGTCCTCGATCAGCGGGCTCTTCGGCTCGTACCTGAAGCCGACCGACTCGAAGCGGATCAGACCCCGACCCACGACATGCCCTCGTTCGACGGCGTCCGGCGTCTCCTCGACGGCGTCCAGCAGCTCGAAGACCCGGCCGGCCGAGACGACGCCCGACTGCACCACCCCGGCGAGACTGGTCACCTGGGTCAGTGGTCCGCTGAGCTGCCGCGCGTACTGGATGAACGCCTGGACGTCGCCGATCGACATCGTTCCGGAGATCACCCGCAGGCAGCCGACCACGGCGACCACGACATGGCCCAGGTTGTTGACGAAGGTCATCACCGGCTGGCTGCTTCCGCTGAACAGCTGTGCCTGGTAGGCGGATCTGAACACGGCCTCGTTGTGCTCCCGGAAGACTGCCGCCGACCGCTCGCCCTGGTCGAACGCCTTGACCAGGGTGTGGCTGGCGTACATCTCCTCGACGTGGGCGTTCAACCGGCCCATCGCGTTCCACTGCTCGGTGAGGCGGGGTTGTGCCCGTCGGCCGAGCAGCGCGGTGGCCGTCATCGCCGCGGGCACCACCGTGAGGGCGATCACCGCGAGCAGTGGGGACAGCCGGAGCATCACCACCACCAGGCCCAGGATCAGCAGCACCGAATTGGTCAGCTGGCTGAGGGTCTGCTGCAGGGTCTGGACGATGTTGTCGATGTCGTGCGTGATCCGGCTGAGGACCTCGCCGCGCCGGTGCGTGTCGAAGTAGGCGAGCGGAAGCCGGGCCAACTTCGCCTCGGCGTCCGAACGGAGCCGGTAGGCGGAACGCTGGATGGCCTTGGTCGCCTGTCGGCCCTGCAGTACCCAGCAGAGCCCGGAGAGGCCGTACACACCGAGTGCGAGCGAGAGGACCCCGGCCACGGGGGCGAGGCCGCCGCCGCCCTGCCCCGGGCCGGAGCCCGACGGCCGCGGCGCCGTTGCCATCGCCACGATCAGGTCGGTGGCGCGCCCCAACAGCAGGGGTCCGGCCACGTTCAGCGTGATGCTCGCGAGCCCGAGGACGAGCATCAGCACGAACGGCCTTTGAAGGCCCACCAGTTCCAGCAACCGACGCGCGGTGGCCAGGAATTCGCCCCGCGGCGGGCCCGTGGGCGTACCCGACGCGGTCCGGGCCCTCTTCGACCGTCCGGCGCTCACGTCGTCCGCTCCTCGTCCAGCTGGGATGCGACGATCTCGCGGTACACCGGATTCGAGGCCAGCAAGGCGTCGTGAGTCCCGGTACCGACCACCGCCCCGGCATCCAGGACGACGATGCGGTCCGCGTGCCGCACCGTTGCCACCCGCTGTGCCACCACGACGACCGCGGCGCCGGCCGCCTCCACGGCCAGGGCCGCGCGCAGCCGCGCCTCGGTGGTGGAGTCGAGCGCCGAGAACGCGTCGTCGAACAGATAGATCTGCGGACGGTGCACCAGCACCCTGGCGATCGCGAGCCGTTGTCGCTGCCCACCGGAGAAGTTGGTGCCGCCCTGCGCGACCGGTGTGTCGAGGCCCTCGTCCAGCGCCTCGACGAACTCCTTCGCCTGCGCGACCGCGAGTGCGTTCCAGAGCTCCTCGTCCGTGGCGTCGGGCCGTCCGAAGCGCAGATTCGAAGCGATCGAACCGGAGACCAGCGAGGCGTTCTGCGGTACGAGACCGACCGAACGACGCAGCACCGACTGGTCCAGGTCCCGTACGTCCTCGCCCCCCACGCGCACCTGACCGGCCGTCGCGTCGGCGAGTCGCGGCACGAGCCCGAGCAGTGTGCTCTTCCCGCTGCCGGTCGATCCCACGACGGCCGTCGTCTCGCCCGGCGCCGCGGTGAGGTCCACGTCGCGCAGAACGGCCTCCTGGGCGCCCGCGTAGCGGAAGGAGACGCCGCGCAGCTCAAGGTGCCCCGGCCGCGGCTGGGCGTGGAGGGGCTGCCCGGCCGGCCGGACACTGGACTCGGTGGTGAGGACCTCGGCAATGCGTGCGGCGCAGATCTCGGCCCGTGGTACCGCCATGAGCGTGAAGGTGGCAGTGATCACGGCGACCAGGATGAGCGTCAAGTACCCGAGGAAGGCGGTGAGCGCGCCGACCTGGAGGCCGCCGTCCCGGATCCGGTACGCCCCCAGCCAGAGCAGCACCACGCCGAACAGGTTCACCAGCGTCGCCGCCAGTGGAAACATCGAGGACGTCAACAGGCCGGCCCGCACCGAGTGGTGGGTGAGCTCCGCGTTGGCCCGGGTGAACCGCTGCCGCTCGAACTCGTCCCGCGCGAACGCGCGGATCACCCGGATACCGGTGACCTGCTCCCGCAGGACCCGGTTCACCACGTCCATCCCCCGCTGCATGCCGGCGAAGTGCGGCCGCAGTCGGCGCACGACCAGGGCCACGGGCAGACCGAGCAGCGGGACCACGGCGAACAGGGCCGAGGCCATCGGCACGTCCTGTCCGAGAGCGAGCACGACACCGCCGACGGCCGTGATCGGTGCGGCGACGAGGCCGGTCAGTGCCGCCGACACCAGGTTCTGGACCTGCTGGACGTCGTTGGTGGTACGGGTGATGAGCGACGCCGTACCGAAGTTGCCGACCTCACGGGAGGAGAAGCCCTGCACCCGCTGGAAGACCTCCGCCCTGATGTCGCGGCCGACCGCCATCGCGATCCGCGCGCCCAGCCCGACGGCGCCCAACGCGCAGCCGACCTGGAGGAGGGAGACGACGAGCATGAGGCCTCCCCGCCGCAGGACGAAGGCCGGGTCGGCACCGAGCGCGCCGTCGTCGATGATGTCGGCGCTCAGCCTCGGCAGGTAGAGCAGGGCGACCGTCTGCACGAGCTGCAGGGCCATCAGGGACACGAGTTCGCGTCGGTACGGTCGCAAGCCGTTCCGGACGAGGGCGGCCAACGAGCGGGCTCGGGCCCGTCCGCCGGGCACCGGCGGCGGCGTCTCGGCCGGCGGCGGTGGTGGTGGTCGCCTCGCAGCGCGCGTCGTCATCGGCATCCCCGCACCGTCCCGTCCCCGAGCCGCGTCACACCACGGCCCGTGGGCCCGGCACGGTGCTTCGCGCCTTCGGCGTGCGCGACCTCCTGGGGTTGAACAACCGATCCGCGAAGCCCTGTTCCCAGCGGTCGGGCCGGCCGTCCAGTACGCCGTACGTCTCCAGCAGATCCGGATCGGCCGGCCCGAACTCCGCGGTCAGCGCCGGCGGAACCCCGTCGGGGAACACCTGCCCGGTGTGGTGCAGCGCGTAGCGGATGCTGTCCGCACAGCCGTACCGCCGGACCCGCGACACCAGGGTTTCCAGCTGTTCGCCGGACAGCCGGTTCAGCAACTGGACGAGATCGAGGAACTTGAGGATCGTCAGGTCCTTGCCGATCTCGATGTACATCAGCGTCGTCGCCTCGACGTGCAGTTGGACGCAGACGTCGATGAACTGGTCCACGGCATCGAGCCTGCGGCTCGCCTCGCCGAAGAGCACGGCGTCGACCGCGCGGGCCAGGATCTCGGCGGGACCGACCACCGCCCCGGAACCGGGCTGGAACACGTTGAAGCACGGATCCAGCACGAACACCTCGACGTCGTCACGTTGGGCCGGCTTGAGGTAGGGAAGCGTCGAATTGGCCAGGCTGACCTTCCACACCATCTGCGTCCGCCGGTCGAAGGGCACCACCAGCTCGGCGTTGCCCGAGAAATGACCCTGCCGGTAGCCCAGCCCTTCGACGACCGAGGTGAACTCCGGCAGCGAGTCCCTGCTCAGCAGCACGTCGAGATCGCCCATCCGGCGCAGTCCCACATCGCCGTAGACGCCCTCGGTGAGCACCGGTCCCTTGCGGATCGCGTAGTCGAGACCGCCGGCGTTCAGGCCCCGGATCACCTTGACGTACTCGTCGGCGAGCGCGTGGTTGCGTCGCCGGTTCCCCTCGTAGGCGTACGCGTAGATCCAGCGGTAAGGAGCCAGGCTGCGCCCGTCCGCGGAGTGGACCAGGCGGTACGTCAGGAGATTGCGCCCGATGAGCGGCAGGACCCCGTGCCGGCACGCCTGGTCGACCAGCAGCCCCCAGTCGAGGTCCTGACCGTTGGCCGTCAGGAAGCGGAAGATCCGTTGCTGCTGCGCCGGCTCCAACCGCGGACGGGCGAGCGCCAGCAGCAGCCTCGCCTCCGGTGACAGGTCTTCCAGGCAGCCGTGCGTCAGGGAGTCGTCGATCGAGCTGTCGGTCACTGCTCTCCTCCGTGCGTGTCCGGGTTGGTTCGACCACCCGCGACGGCGCGGTCGGATGCCTCGCTGATCTCGTCCCGGTAGCGCTCGGCTCGGACGATGACCCTGTGCAGGACCTCGACCACGCGTACCGGATGCAGGCCGTAGCCGGTCTCGCCGGTCACCATGAGCGCGTCGGCCCCGTCGATGACCGCATTGGCGATGTCCGACACCTCGGCCCGGGTGGGCAGGGTGCTCCGGCGCATCGAGTGCAGGAGCTGGGTGGCGACCACGGAGAGCCTGCCCCGGCCGGCGCACTCCGCCACGATCCGCTTCTGCGCCATCGGGACGTCCTCGAACGGGATCTCGACGGCCAGATCTCCGCGCGCCACCATCAGACCGTCGAAGGCCGAGGCCAGTGACGGCAGCGAAGCCAGGGCGTCGGGGTGCTCGACCTTGCCGATGACCAGCTGGTCGGGCGCGATCGCGTGGACCGCCGCGTAGTCGTCGGCGGAGGCGGCGAAGGAGAGCGCCACCAGGTCGACGCCGAGTGCTCGGGCGAACTCCAGGTCGTCGGCGTCCCGTTCGCAGAGCCCGGCGGGGACGGTGGTCGCCCCCGGGATCGTGACGCCGCGGCCCGACGTCACCGGACCGCCCTGGACGACCGTACACCGCAGCTCGGACGCGGATGCCGCCGTCACGACCAGGACGATCGCACCGTCGTCGATCAGCACCTCGGCGCCAGGGCGGAGCCGCTCCGGCTGCCACGGATGCGTGGTCCAGGTGCGATGGGACGCCGCCTCGACCGGCTTGGCACACAGCGTGACGACCTCGCCCGGTTGCCACTGCGCCTGGCCGTCCGGGAGCGCCCCGAGCCGGTTCTTCCTCCCCTGGAGGTCGGCGAGCAGAAGGACCCGCCGGCCGATGTCGGCCGACACCTCGCGGATGTCGCGCACGGCGGTCGCATGCTGCTCGCGGGTGCCGTTGCCCATGCTCAGACGGACGACGTCCACACCGGCCCGCAGGACGTTCTCCAGGCAGGGCCGCGTCCCGCTGACCGGGCCGAGTGTCGCGATGATGGCGGTCCGCCGCCCGGGAAAGCTGCTCAGCACAGTCGGAGGTCCTTTACGCTGCATCGGTGGTACTCCCGGTGGAAGCCCTCCGGATCCGTCATCGCCACCGGCGTCACCCCGTGGAGGACTCCGGCGGTCGGCAGGTTGTTCACGAAGACGATCCGATCGGGCCCCAGCGCCCCGACGGTCGTTCCGCACTCGGCCAACGCCGACTCGCAGTGGTCGGCCCGCAGCACGGGCTTGCGGCCGTCGGTGAGTTCGTCGGACCACTCGAAGACCTCGTCGAAGCGCAGCGAACGCTGACGCAGGTACGGACGCATGTCGATGAGTTGCAGCTCACCACCGGTGAAGCCGGTGACCGGACCGTACAGGTGCGAGAAGAGCAGCGCATCGCAGTCGGTGTGGAAGCGCTTGAAGCTCCAGCTGGTGCCGTAGAGCTCGATCGGGATGGCACCGTCCGAGATGGTACCGACCTTGATCCGGAAGTCGCTCTCCTCGCCTCCGCGGGCGGTTCGGCGCCGGAACACCTCCCACACCGCTCGGAAGAGCGCTTGGTGATAGGTCCGCGCCTGTTCCAGCGTGAAGTGGCGCGGGACACCGCTCACCAGGGCGGCCCCCGGGCCGGCCGGGTCGCCGCTCCTGGACAGCAGGTCCACGATCGCGGACGCGAGCTCCGCGCCGACCGCCTCCGGGTGGACCGGAGCGGGGAGGTCCTCGCCCAGGACGATCTCCCATCCCGCGAACGGCGTCCGGCGCTCCAGCGGCGGCTGGTCGGGCGGTTGGTCGGGCGGTTGGTCGGGCGGTTGGTCCGCCAGCGAACTCAGCGCGGATCTGCGCAGGGCCATCATGTCGGTACCCGAGCCCATCGGTCAGTCCTCCAGACCATCGGTCAGATCATCGGTCGAGTCGGGCACGTCGGCGTCCACGGCGTCCATGGCGTCCATGGCGTCCATGGCGTCCAGCGATTCCCACAGCGCGGCACGGACCTCGTCCGACGGGCGCGTTCCATCGACCTCGCGCAGGAGCGATCGCTCGGCGAAATAGGCGCGCAGATCGCCGATGATGCGGTGGTAGTCGGCCAGACGCCGTTCGAAACTGGCGGCGGCGTCGTCTCGGCGACGCATCACGCCGCCGCCGCAACCAGGGCAGGCGGGGGCGTCCGGGTCGTCCGTCGTCGCTCCGCACTCCACGCAGAGACGGCGGTTCGCCACCCGGGTGCGTGCCGTGCCGTCCGGCACGGTCACGACGGCGAATCCGGTCACCCGCACGTCCCGGTCGGCAGCGGTGCGCAGCAGGTCGTCGCATTGCGGAAGATCGCGGGGGTAGCCCTCCACCGCCACGACCCGCACGGCGGCCGGCAGGTGGTCGAGGAAGTGGGCGAACTCCAGCCGCACGAGCTCGTCGGGGAGCAGTTCCTGACGCAGCAGGGTCTCGCGCATCCGCGTGCCGAGCGGGTGGCCGGCCGCCGCGAGCCGGAGCCCGTAGTCCCGCACGCCGAAGCGGGCCAGATCGGGGTGCCGGTCGTCGAGTGCCATCAGCGCCGTCGACTTTCCGGCGCCCGGCGGTCCGGTGACCAGGACGGCGTTCGGTGGAGTTCCGTTGCGCATGTCAGTCCCGCCCGGTTCCGGGGGGACGCTGCTCGGAGCGTGCCGAGAACAACGCCCAGGCGCGCTCGACCGTCTCGCGATCGGCCGTGACCCTTCCCTCGGCCAGGTGGATCTCCAATGCGCGCAAGGTCGCGTAGAGCCGCCGGTCGGGTTCGGCCAGAAGGAGCTCGGTCAGGTGGTAGAGCTGGTTGGTGTCGGCGGCCATCCGGAGCGAGTCCGGGAACTCGTCGGCCAGGAGCCTCGCCAGGTCCTGGGGACCGTTGTCGACCAGGTACACCGTCAGCGGATCGGCGTAGAGGTACTCGATGGCCTGTTCCCAGTCGTCCGTCTGACGGACGTTGGGGCATCGGTGCGGGTCGTTTCCTTCCAGGATGCGAACCCTTCCGTCGTCCTCGATGAGGCACGCCAGCCCCTCCAAGTGGCGGACCTGCGGGCCGTTGTAGGTGCGAGCCGGCACACTCTTGCCCTGCTCGGTCTCGAACCGCCGGCCGAACACCTCGGCCAGGGACTGCTCGGGAAGGCTGACCGGCAACCGGGACAGCTTCCGTTGGTTCATCCGGCCTTCGACGATCAGGTTCTTGAAATAGACGAGGACTGTCCGCCCGTCCGGCAGATGAATCCTCCGCTGGTAGTCGTCCATCTCGGTGAGCTCCCCGCCGAGCGCCGCCGCGAGCTTCTCGGTGGTCGAATCACCGTCGAGAAGAACGGATCTGACGTAGCAGCCGACGTCCCGTAGGCCGTCCTCACCGAGCAGGCGGATGACCCTGGCTGCCGGCTCGACGCCGATCCGCTGGGCGTGGAACCAGTCGAGACTGATGCGGATGGTGAAGTTCGCCCTGGCCAGGTGCGCGGGCCGGGTGCGCCATGCGTCCACCAGGCTGCGCACCCGCCGACCGGTCTCGTCCTCGTCCGCGGCGAAATGCGCGCTGGTGATGAGCTCGATCTCCTCGAGACCGGGTGAGTCGACCTCATGGACGAACCGCTCGCAGAACTCCGGCTCGACCATGGGCTCGCCACCACCGGACAGCACGGCCTTCCACAGTCCCATGCCGTTCATCAGCTTCAGGACCGGAGCCGGATCCCGGGCGACGCTGTACCTGCTTAACCGATTTAGGGACATCGGTGCGGCGTAGTTGCAGTGCCCGCAGCCGACCGGACACTCCGATGACGGCCAGACGTAGCAGGTCGTGCCGGTGGTCGGCCCGTGCTCCGTGTATCGGGTCAGCGAGGCGATGACCTGATCACGGCACTCGGTGAGTGCCGAATCATTCACGGCCGAAGCCGAATTCGCTTCCCGCTTGAACAGGGATTCAGGCATGATGGCGCCCTCCGCTCGCATCTGAATTGACCGGCAGGTCGGCGACGGCCGCCCAGACCGCACCTGCCGTTTTGAACGTTTCGGAAACGAGCCGCTCGTCCGGTACGGAGATGCCCATCCCTTCCTCCAGATCCATCACCAGATTCACCATGGCAAGGGAGTCCAGACCCAGGTCCGCCAGCAATTCGTCTGCCGAGACCGGCCCGTCGGCCATCGGCAGGTGCCGACGGAGAATTTCCTCGAATTCCGCCGGCCAAGTCATCGCGGACCGTCCTCGTCGTCAACGGTCGAGTCGATGACGGACATCAGGTCAGCGGGCAGGACGGTGACATCGCGATCGAGTAGCGCGAGCGCCCCGTTCATGGTGAGCAGGCGGTCGTTGTTGAAATTCAGGCGCGCCGACCGGAGATCGCGGAAGTTCCGCTCAAGAGGGATTCCGGCATCCCGGCTGTAGCCCTCGAACAGCCCGGCGATCTGGAGCAGGCGATCCGCGGCCCTGAACGTCAGTTCCGAGGAGACGACTTTGAGATTGTTGAGATGGATCTGGGTCGCCGTCCCGCTCAGTGACGACCCCTCTCGCCGACGTGCCAGGATCTCGTCCCGGACGGTGCCGAGATAGGCGGCGACGAGTTCGACATCGATCCTGGCCCGTGCGATCCGCGCGGCCACCAGGTCGGTCAGACGGCCCACGCCAGGTGCCCGGCCGGGATCATGCTCTCCACGGCGACGGTCCTGAAGTCGCCCGGACTCCCCACGACCTGCCAGGCAGGCACCGTACCCGCCAGCTTCATCCCCCGGCTCTCGGTACCCCGCATCCCCAAGGTGTTCCAGGCGCCCGAGGGGGCCACGGAAAGCTGGTGCCGGTCGGCGTAGCACAGGGTGACCCGGTGGTCGGCGGCGTCGGGCGACTCGCGCATGGTCACCAGGAATCCCTCGGCATGGGCGCCGCCGGTGACGATCGGCGCCTCACGCTCGAATCCCAGCTGCTCCCCCGCCCCGTTCAGGGCGGCTCGCCCGCTGAGCAGGTGTCCGCCCTTGCCCGGCTCGGTGGTCACCGACGCGAGGTACACCTCTCCCGACGCCAGCCGCGGAAGCAGCTCGTCCCGCAGCCGCGCCGAGCCGAAGCGCACGATGCAGTCGACCTGCTGGCAGTGCATCGCCCAGATCATCGCCGTCGAGGAGCAGCCCGACGCCAGCAGGCCCGCCACGGCCACGAGGTCGCCGAGATCTCCTCCCAGTCCGCCGTACTCCTCGGGTACGAGAAGTCCCATCAGGCCGTTCGCCCGCAAGAGCCCGACAGCCTCCTCCGGGAACCGGGCGGAGTCGTCCGTCCCGGCATCTTGAGCCCGGATATCCGGAAGTACAGCGCGGGCCTTCCGGCAGGCAGCCGCTGATGTTCTGCTTCCCATCTCATCCACCCCGTTCATTCACATCGCCGGACGCCGGTGCACTGGGTGCACCGGCGAGTCCGCGGACGGTATGGCATCGATCCAGGCCTGATATCGCACGGCCTCGGCTCGCCTTCCCGCCGACCGCGGAGAAGGCATGTCATCGATTCGAAACGACCGAATGCTCGACGCAGCCCCCCCTGGAGCTATCTGCGTCGGCCCGCCCATGCGGCTCCGGCGGATCCCTCGTGGATGCCGGAGCTCCTGCGTCATCGGTCTGTGCCCGCCCCATACAAGGACAGTGGTCGAGGATATGTCAACCACCTTTTCAACCAGGGCTACGAGCTTCACACACCTTCCCCGAAGTGCCGGTCCGAGGCCCGGATCCGCCTTCCTCCTCCGGAATCGCCCAGGCCGAAACCCGTGGCAAGCCGCCCCACCGTCCGCCGGCCCGGATCCCGGTCCACCGAAGATCAGCAGCTCAGACGGTGGTCGCCGGGATGCCGGCAGGCCCCTCGCCGAGGTGCCCGCAGCCGCCCGCACCCCCTGGACGCCGGACGCGCCGCGAAGACACCGCCAACCTCCCGTTGCGCGAATGAACTTGTGATGGCTGGCCTGCTAAAGCGTTTAAGTTCCCATTGGCATGGACCATTTTGGTATGGACCATTTATCTCGCTCTTCCGAACGCGTCCAGCAGGAGGTGCCCCCTGACCGACTGAACCGCCAGCTCAGGCATCCCGGCAACGGCCGTCCCCCACCGGCCGAAGCTGCTACCCGGCTGGCGGACGCCACCGCGACGGCCCGGGCCGGAGCATGACGGCCCCAGGGCCGAGCGGACGAACGGCGAGGGGTCCGTCGCCATGCCCGTGCGCCGTCCACCGCCCGACCCGGAACGGCGCACGGGCAGGCACGCCCCAGCAGCAGGTACCGAGTGGTTCTTCGTCCCGGATCCGGTGGTGACAACGACAGTGCCAGGAAAGAACGAACTCCCGACCGTCCTCCAAAGTGATCACAACACCTATCTGGCCGGCGCGTTACCGCTCTGCGCGATCCTCGCGGACGAGGCCATGAGGCCATGGTTCTACTCGCAGTACATCCAGCTCTATGCCATGGGTTCCGACTCCCAACAGAAGGCGCCACACCTGGACTTCCACAGCTCACTGACCTGTCGGGAAGTCCTGCACACCCGGACACTGGACCGCGCGGCCGCCGGGCGCATCGGCCGCATCGTTGCGTTCCTCCGAAGCTGTATCGACTCCGGCCGGCACGTCATCGTCTTCGTGGACGACTCCTTCCTGCGGGGGGAGCCGCGTCCCTTCGTCCATGAGCTTCTCGTCCACGGCTACGACGACCGGTCGGAGCAGCTCCGCGTCGTCGGCTTCGGCGGTGCGATCGGACGGCCCGGAAGCCAGCGGTTCCAGACCCTGGAGTTCGGCTACCGGGCTTTCGAGGAAGCCTTCGAACGAGCGCTGTCCCTGACGGCACCGAACTCCGACTTCGCCGCGATCCGCTACCCCGTCCAGCTCCTCCAGCGTGTGCGGACGCGCCCGGCGTTCGATCCCGGGCGGCTGTGGACCGAGCTGTCGAGCTACCTGGAGGCACCCGAGCTGGACATCTTCCGCGCCGGTACCGAGTACTGGTGGTGGTCCCCACCGAAGCCCGAGGCCCAACCGCCCGACTTCACCGTCTCGTCGGGGTTCGAGGTCCATGGCAGGTTCCTACGCCATCTGAAGGCCGTCGAGGCGGGAGACCACCTCATCGACTACCGGCAGTTCCACCTCCTCTGGGAACACAAGACGGCCGTCCTGCGCCGACTGGAACACCTCGCCCGGGAGTTCGACCTCCAGGGCGGCCTGGACGACGTGATCTCCGGTTGCCGCCGCCGCGCACAGGAGTTCCTCGACCTCAGGCTCAAGGTCCTGATGGCCCTCAACGGCAGGAGCACACCCCAGGCAATGGCCCAAGGGGTATCCCTCGTCACACGTACTCTCCACGAGGAGCCGGAAGCACTGTCCCGTGCCAGGGACGTCGTGGCCGGCCTGCGCTGAGCGGCTCACGTCACCGAGTCGCGAAGCGGGCGTGCCGGGGCGCCGGTCGCGGTCCGTCAGTTGGGCATCGGGCGCGGGCGGCTGGCGGGGGGATCCGAGGGGATGTCATCCACGCTGGGCAGGTTCTTCAGGAGCCAGTGGACGCTGTTGTCACCGCCGAGTTCGGGGAAGTCGACGACGGCGGTCTCGCAGAGCCAGAGCAGGTGCTCCTTCATGGTCCGGTGCCCCTTCGCCTTCTGCTCGGCGGCGAAGTCGTAGTACTCGAAGGTGGGAGCGGCACAGGTCCCGTCCCAGGCGGGGTCGTCGCTGCCCGGGGTCGTCATGAGGAGTTCCGCGATGGGGTAGAGCACACCACTCATCGAGGCGATGAAGGTGCGCTCCAGGTGGTAGCGGGTGTTCCGCTGGTTCGGGTTGAAGTTCGACTGGACGTCGTAGAGCTTGTCGAGCATGGCCAGGGTGTAGCAGTAGGCGGCGTTGAAGAGGACGGCCAGGCCTGCGGCCGGTCCGGAGAAGCCCTTCGCCCGGGGATCGCTGGGGACGTTGCGGACCTGCCCGGTGACCTCGATGCCCTGTTCGATCCTCTTGAACTTCGCGTAGTGCGAGAGCTCGTCGAGGCCGGGGCGCGGGTTGACCGGGTCGATCGGGACGGTGGCCTTCTTCGGGTCCACGCCCTCGCCCTGCTCGACCACCATCTTCAGAGCGGTCTCGGCGGTGTGGAGGTCGGTGATGACCACGGGTTCGCCGCCGCCGTCGTGGTTCCAGTACGCGCTCTCGTACTGCCAGGGGGCGTTCGCCTTCGCGTACTTCCACACGTCGTCCGGGTCGGCCTCGGTCAGGTGCTTGAGGCCGACTTCGATCGCCTTGTAGAACTGGCCGAGCGTGTTGTACGCGTCCGGTTGCGGCTTGGCGCCCTTCTCGGCGGGCAGTTCCAGCGGCAGGAACACCCGGTTCATCAGATCCTTGCTGCACGGCTCCAGGTGGAGGGTCAGCGGCGGAGTCCGATGGAGCATCAGGCTCGGGTACCTGGTGATGAAGTCCGGGTCGTAGAAGACGATCCGGTCCGCTCCGCCGAGCGCGATGATCAGGTTGCGCACCAGGCACAGGTGCAGCATCTCCTCGATCGCGATGCTGATGATCGTGCGCTGGGCGGAGATTCCCGGGTCCCACTGGCTGTGGCCCTTGGTCCCGATGGAGTAGGCCGCGTACAGGTACATCGGGACGGTTGACAGCTCGACCTGGGCCGCCTGGTACAGGTGGTCGAGCAAGGTGTCGATGTCCTCGATCGGTCGATCGGCCTTGATCGTGCCGATCGGGGTGACCGCGAAGGGGATGTCGGGAAGGCGGCGGGTGGCGGGCTTGGTGGCGTCGGTCGTCATACCTCGGCTCCGTTCGGTTCCGGGCGCTCGGGGCGCGGTGAGGGCGGTGCGGGCGGTGTGGGCAGTGCGGGCAGTCTGGGCGGTGCGGATGGCGGACCGGCCCGGTCGGGGCGGTCGGGGTGCTCGGTGTCGGGGTGCTCGGTGTTCGAGGAGGCGAGGAGCGTGCGCCGGACGTCCTCGGTCAGCTCCGTGACGTGGACGCCGTGGTCCCGGCGGCGCAGCGCCAGGAGTACGGGGCGTGCGGCCGGCGGCTGCGGGTCCTCGCCGCGGGCCACCGCGGCCGCGTAGCGGTGCACGGGGTGCCGACAGGCCAGCACGCGGCACGCGCGGGCCGGATCGGCGTCGTACACCTCGGCGAAAGCCCGTTCGTATCCTGCGAGTTCGACGATCAGCTGGACCCAGGGGTCGGCGTCGCGGCCCGGTGGGTCGAGGTCGGGCCTGGTGGTCGCGAGGTGTGACGCGAAGCCGTCGGCGAAGTGCTCCAGGGTCCAGCTGCGGGGCGGGCAGGTGCTCAGGTACTCGGTGGCGAGCGCGTCGAAGGCCTCCGGCCCCAGGAGTCGGCGCAACGCGGGGAAGCAGGAGCGCAGGCAGGCCAGCAGGCGCAGCCGGTAACCGCGGCGGTAGATGTCCAGCCGCTCGCCGGCGGTGAGCCGGCCGGACGGTGTGAGCACCTGGTCGGCGGCCGCGCCGCCCTCCTGGTCCGGGCCGGTGGCGTGGAGGACGGCGGCCTGCAGCCAGTGCTGGAGTTCGGCCAGGTGCGCCGGCGCCCCTTCGACCGTCGACATGTCAGACTCCCGTCGCGACGGGGACGTTGGTCGGATCGAGGGCCCGCCGGCGCGCCTTGTCGAGTTCCGCGACCAGCTCGGGGAAGGGCGGCAGGCGGTCGTCCCACTCCAGCAGGGTGGACACGGGCCCGGTCAGCGCGATCGCCGCGTCGTACAGCTCCCACACGGCCGGTGCGACCGGTCCGTCATGGGTGTCGATCAGATGTGTGCCCGCGTCGGTGTGACCGGCCAGATGGATCTGCACGACCCGGTCGTGCGGGAGTGCTCCGAGGTATGCGCGCGGATCGGTGTCGTGGTTGACGGCCGACACGTAGACGTTGTTGACGTCCAGCAGGAGCCCGCAGTCGGCCTCGACCGCCAGACGTGCGACGAACTCCTCCTCCGGCATGGTCGATGCGGTGAAGCCCACGTACGTGCTGGGGTTCTCCAGCACCAACGGGCGCTCCAGGAAGTCCTGCACGGTCCTGACCCGTCGCACCAGATGCGTCAGCGCGGCCTCGGTGAAGGGGACCGGCAGCAGGTCGTGGGTGTTGAGCCCGGCGACCCCGGTGAAGCACACGTGGTCCGACAGCCAGGCGGCGCCCACCGCGTCGGCCAGCTGCCGGAGCCTCCTCAGGTAGTCGAAGTCCAGGGGCTCCACACTGCCGATCGACAGCGACACCCCGTGCATGACCAGGGAGTGCCGCTCGGCGACCCGGTCCAGTACGTGACGCGGGTGGCCGTGGGAGTCGAGGTGGTTCTCGGAGATGATCTCCAGCCACTCGGCGCCCAGCTCATCGCCGAGGTGGTCCAGTACGTACCGGTGGTGCGGGCTGCGCAGGCCGACACCGAACCCCAGGTTCGGCAGGTCGAAGCGGGACACCCGGTCGGCCCGCTCGCCGTGGTGACGCTGCGTCACGCGTTCGCCTCGTCCGACGGCAGCGGGAGCACCTGCGGCTTGCTCCGGTCGAGCCTCTTCTTCCTCCGCTCGGCCTCGTTCACTTCGTACGGCGGGACCAGGTCGTCCGGGTAGCCCTCGCCCGGGGACGGACCGAACGGGAGGCCGGCGGCGTACATCCGGGCCTCGAACAGCTGGCGGGCGAGCTTCCAGACGCTCTTGCCCTTCAGCGGGCCGCCCGCGAACACCCGGCTGACGTTGATCGGGCTCGCGCAGCTGCCGTTCTGCCGACAGGCCTGGTCGCCCGGCTTGGCGAGTTCCGCGTCGGGGCCGGTGTAGCCGCACCCGCCCTGCCCGCGGCACTCGTTGGCGCCGTGGCACACGTGCAGGACGGTGGCACAGGCTCCCATGCCCGCCATCGGCGCCTTCTCGTCGATGTCGTGGTTCCGGCAGGCGTTCAGGCCCATGCACACGTGGAGCTCAAGGGCCTTCTGCAGGTCGGCCGCGGACACGCGCGGCCCGCCGGCCTCGTGCGCGGCGTGCCGCAGCGCGATCCCGTCGTCGCCGCCGAGGATCACGCGCTCGATCTCCGCCAGCTCCTCGGGTCCCAGATCCGGGAAGCCGTCACCTTCGGCCCTCCTGCCACCGTTCTCCCTGCCACTCACGAGTACCTCCTCGATCGCCTTGGGTCGGGCACCCACGGCGGTGCGATTCCGCCGCGATGTGACGCGATGTGATGTGGCGCGATGTCACGCGATGTGACTCGCGCCACAGTCGCCAAGGTCATCACAGTCGGAGGCGGGCTGGATAGCGCCATATGAGTAGTGTGCGAATTATTCCTTCGAAGCGAGCCCCGGGCGCTGCTCGGGGCAGGCGGTTCGGACGCGGCTCTGGTCCGGGGTGCTGCGCGGGCGGCTACGCGTCGAGCGGGATGGTGCCGAGGGCGACGGTGAAGCAGGCGCCGCCCTCGGGGCCGTGGCCGTGGACGGTGATGGTGGCGCCGAGCCGGTCGGTGAGGCGACGGGTGATGGCCAGGCCGAGGCCGGTGCCGCCGGGGCGGGTGCCCGCATAGCGGGAGTGCAGGGCGCCGGGTTCGAAGGCAACCCGGATGTCTTCGTCGGTCAGGCCGGGGCCGCCGTCGCGGACCTGTAGCTCGGTGTCGCCGCTGTCCGTTCGGCGCAGGGCCAGCACCACGGGGGCGCCGGGCGGCGAGATCCGCACGGCGTTGCCGATCAGGCCGTCGAGCAGCTGGCGGACCCGGAATCCGTCGGTGACCGTGATCACGGGTTCCCCGGCCGTTTCCACCCGCAGGTGGAGTTCGCTCTGTCGGACCCTCTGGTCCCAGGCTTGCGCGGTCTCACGGACGAGGGCGGTGAGGTCGGTGGGTTCGCGGGTGATGGGGAAGTCGTCGGCGTCCAGGCGTGCGAGTTCGAGCAGGTCGGAGACGAAGCGGTCCAGGCGTTTGGTCTCGGTCAGGAGGATCTGGCCGACCTGGGCCTGCTGCCCGGGTTCGACGACCCTGTCGGTGAGGGCCTCGGCGTAGCCCTGGAGTGCGGTGAGGGGGGTACGGATCTCGTGGGAGATCGAGGTCAGGAAGTCGCGCTGGCGCTGTTCGCTGCGTTCGAGGGCGGCGCCCAGTGCGTTCAGGGCCTGGGCGACGTCACGGGCCTCGGTGGGGCCGTCGGCCTCGCAGCGCAGGCCGCGTTCACCTGCGGCGAGTCGGTGGGCGACACCGGCCGCCGCGACCAGGGGGCGGGCGATGCGGCGGGCCAGCAGGGCTCCGGCGAGGGCGGCTCCGACCAGGCCCGCGACCAGGGGGAGCGTCAGGCTGCCGCGCATCCGGCTGGCCGCCGCATCGACCTCGGTGAACGGCTGGGTCAGCACGACAGCGCCGCCGTTGCTTGCCGGGTGTCCCTGGACGAGTACGCGCTGGTCGCCGAGCGAGGCCGTGGCGGAGAGCGTCCGTCCGGCGAGCAGCGCGTCCCGGTCGGCCGGGGCGACGGCCTTCGCCGCGGGGCCGTCCACGTGTCCGTCGGGAGCGACGACGGCGACCAGGACGCCGGTGGCCCCGGTCAGCCGCTGGGTCTGGTCGAGGAGCAGCACGGACAGGTTGGGAGCGAGGCTGAGCACGGTGGCCTGCCGGGACAGGCGCTCCCGGTACTGGGACTCGGCGTTGGAGAAGGCGGTCTGCCAGGCCGCGACCCCCGCCAGTAGCACGGCGGTGGCTGCCACCACGGTGGCGAGCAGGACCAGGCTGCCGGTGAGTGAGCCCGCGCGCAGGCGCCTCACCGGTCCGGCTCCTGGGCGCTGTAGCCGATCCCCCGCACGGTGCGGATCGGGCTGGCGTCGCCGAGCTTGGCGCGCAGCTGCGAGACGTAGACGTCGACGACCCGGCTGTCGCCGTAGTCGGCCTGCCCCCAGACCTGGGCGCGGAGCTGCTCGCGGCTGAAGACCTGACCGGGCCGGGCCAGCAGGTGGGCGAGCAGGTTGAACTCGGTGGTGGTCAGCTCCAGCGGTTCACCGTCGCAGAGCACCGTGCGGCGGCCGGGGTCCAGGCGCAGTCGGCTGGTGCCCAGGACGGCCGAGACCGGTGGGCCGGCGGTGCGGCGCAGCACAGCCTTGACGCGGGCGACCAGCTCGCGGGGCGAGAACGGTTTGGTGAGGTAGTCGTCGGCGCCGATCTCCAGGCCGAGGATCCGGTCGGCCTCCTCGTCCCGGGCGGTGACCAGGATGACGGGCGTCCAGTCGTCGGCGGCGCGCAGCCGGCGGCAGAAGTCCGTGCCGTCCAGCCCGGGCAGCCCGATGTCGAGAACGATCGCCACCGGCCGCAGCCGTGCCACGGCAGCCAACCCGGCGGTGCCGTCGGCCTCGGTGTGGACGCCGAAGCCCTCGCGGGTGAGGTACAGGCGCTGGAGGTCGGCGATGTGGCGCTCGTCCTCCACCACCAGTACAAGGCCCTTGCTCTGTGTCATCTGTCCGGTGTCACCGCAGTCTCCCTGCGCCGCGGCACCCATCTCGCGGCTGCTTGGCCAGTCGCGCGTGCCACGGCTTCGAACTGCACCGATGCTAACCCGCGGACCGTCACCGTCCGGCGGACCGACGGCGATCCTTACACGGCCCGAACACAGGCCGAACCTTCGCCTTGCACAACGGCGACAGGATGCTTCCGACCTCGCCGACCCGCGGGGTCAGGACAAGGGAGAGCAGTCGTGCTCACGGGCTCCAGATCCCTCGCGCTGCTCGGCGTCTGTGTTGCGGCCCTCCTGATCGTCGCGGTCGTCGTGCTGCTCACGCACACCGGTCGCGCCCCGTCCCCAGGACAACGGCCGACCACAGGACGCCGCCGGGACCGCACCGGGCCGCCCGCCCCCCTCCGACGCCCCGACGACGACAGCAGGACAATGATGACCACCCGTCCCGAGCCGGCCCGAACCGCCACCACGCGGCTGGGCCGCCTCCGCCGCCCGACCACCCGGCGAGGCCGGATCACCCGCGCCGTCGTCCTGCCCGTGGCCGTCGTGCTGGCCCTCGCCGGGGGCGGCGAGGCCGTCACCCGGCACGTCCTGGAGAGCCGGATCGCCGACCGCATGGGAAAGGCGCTCGCCACCCGCGTGACGGTCGACACCGGCGCCGGCCCGGCGCTGCTCACGGTCCTCGACCGGCACCTGGATCACGTCACGCTCGGCGCGGACAACGCCCACCTCGGCCCACTCACGGGCGCCTCGGTCCGCATCACGCTCGACGACCTCCACTTGGCCGAGCCCGCGACGGCGTCCGACGTCCGGGCCACCGTCACGATCCCCGCCGACTCCCTGGCGGAAACGATCCGCGACTCGGGCCAGGGCGTTCCCGTCAGCAGCACCCGGACCGACCCCGCCACCGGCACCCTCCTGCTCGCCCTGGGCCCGGGTGGCATGGGCCAGTTGACGCTGAAGCCCGCCCTGGCCGGCGACCGGGTCACCATCACCGCCACCAGCCTGCAGTTCCTCGGCCGAACGATCACCGGTCCCCAGCTCGACCAGATCAACACCAAGCTCACCGCGCGGAAACAACAAGCCGACTACCCCCTGTCCCTCAGGCCCGTCTCACTCACCGTCACACCGACCGGACTCGCCCTCACCCTGGCCTCCGGCCCCACCACGCTGAAGCAGCCATGAACCAGGAGCCGACCCCGGCGATGACCGACCCCACGACACCACCGTCCAGCCACCCCACGACACCACCGTCCAGCCGCCGTACCCGCCTGCGCCGACGCATCGTCATCGCCGTCACGGGCCTGCTCGTCCTCACTCTCACGGCGGCGTCCGGCGCGCTGTGGCTACTGACCGGCAAGTTGCTGCACCCCACCGACGACACCCCGCTGAACACCCGCGTCATCGCCGTGGGGACCGCGACGGTGACCCTTCCCGCCACCGACGAGAGCCGCTACGCCGGCACCTACGGCCTGGTCTGGCAGGACAGCGGATCCGCGCAGCGGCGCTCGGGAGAACTCGGCCGCATCCTCGCCTCGGACAGCAAGACCGTCACCCGCGAACTCCAGGCCACCACCCCACCCGCCGTCGGCGCCAAGGCGAAGATCATCGTCACCGTGTGGAACTCGGACCCGCGCCGAGCGGTGGGGCTGGACCACCAGGACGTCAGCTACCCCGGCGACCTGGGCCCGATGCCCGCCTGGTACCTCCCGGGCTCGCGCAGCACCTGGGTCATCCAGGTCCACGGGCTCGGCGCCGGCCGCAGCGCGGGCCTGCGGACGATGCCCGAACTGCACGACCTCGGCTACCCGATCCTCGACATCACCTACCGCAACGACCCCGGAGCACCCCGCGACTCCAACGGCAACCGACAACTCGGCAACACGGAATGGCGCGACCTCGACGCAGCCGTCCGCTACGCCCGCGCCCACGGAGCCTCCGGTGTGGTGCTCTACGGGTTCTCCATGGGCGGCGCAATCGTCGAGAACTACCTGCAGCGCGCCCAGGACACCAGCGCGGTCCGCTCAGTCGTCCTCGACTCACCCGCACTCGACTACCGGGCGGCCATCGACACGATCGCCACCGGCCTCGGATTCCCGTTCCCCATCGCCGACCTCACGGCCCCCTTCATCCAGATCCAAGCCGGAGTGGACCTCGACCAGGTCGACACCCTGGCGGCGAACCGGCGCAACGGCGGCCCCGGACAGCCCGTGCTGCTCTTCCACGGCACCGCCGACACACTCGTCCCGTACGCCAGCAGCGCCCGATTCGCCCGCGACTGGCCGGACAAGGTCCGACTCGTCACCGTCCCCGGGGCCGGCCACACCGGCTCCTGGAACGCCGACCCCGCCCAGTACGACAAGGAGCTCGCCGACTTCCTCGGTCAGCACTCCTGACCGCGTCCCGGGCACCGCGCCGCAACGCCGAACAGCCCCACTGACACACCAGCCGTCCCACCAAGGAGGCAACCGATGAGCCGAACCCGCCCCGCAGCCCTCGCGGCCGCGCTCCTCACCCTGACGACCACCGCACTCGCCGCCACCACCGGCACCGCCCACGCCGCCACCGTCAACTACGTGGCCCTCGGCGACTCCTACTCCGCGGGCGGCGGATCATCCAGCACGTACCTCAACAGCTGCAACCAGAGCACCAACGCGTACCCGTACCTCTACGCCCAGTCCACCTCACCGGCCACCTTCGACTTCCAGGCCTGCGGCGGCGCCACCACCACCGACGTCGTGAACAACCAACTCGCCCCGCTCACTTCCGGCACCACCTTGGTCAGCATGACCATCGGCGGCAACGACGTCGGCCTGCGCGACGTACTGGCCTCCTGCTTGCTCGGCAGCGACGCCGCCTGCCTCAGCGCCGTCTCCTCCGCAGAGAACACCGCCCGCACCCAACTCCCCGGCGAACTCGACACCGTCTACGGCGCCATCCGCTCCCGCGCCGCCAACGCCCACGTGGTGATCCTCGGCTACCCCCGCTTCTACGACTCCGGCGCCCCCCTCTGCCCGGGGATCAGCCCGGCCAGGCGTTCTGCCCTCAACGACGGCGCCGACGTCCTGAACAGCGTCATCCAGAGCGAGGCCGCCAAGTACCCGAACTTCGCCTACGCGGATGTGACCAGCCGGTTCGCCGGCCACCAACTCTGCGACCCCGCTCCCTGGCTGCACGCCCTGAACTGGCCGATCGGACAGTCCTTCCACCCGACCGCCGCCGGCCAGGCCGGCGCCTACCTCCCGGCTCTGGAAGCAAACGACTGACGCAGCCCCGCCGCCGCGGCCATCGGACGGCGGCGGGCGGCGGGCGCCTGCGCCGACGGCAGGTGTCAGGACGGGAGGGTCCAGCGCTGGTTGGGGCCGCCGTGGCAGTCCCAGATCTGCAGCCTGGTCCAGTCGGCGCCGCTGCCGTCGCGGGCGTCGAGGCAGCGGCCGGAGGCCGGGTTGAGGAGGGTGCCGTCCGGGCGTGGCTGCCAGCGCTGGGCGCCGGTGCCGTTGCAGTCGTAGAGCTGGGCGGGTGTCCCGGCGGCGGTCCAGCCGTTGGTGACGTCCAGGCACTTGCCGAGGGCCCGCAGGGAGCCGTCCTGCCCGACGGTCCAGTCCTGGGCGCCGGTGGAGTTGCAGCGGTAGAGCTGGACGGCGGTGCCGTTGGCCGTGTCGGCGCGGATGAGGTCCACGCACTGCCCGGCGATGCCGGTCACCCGGCCGCTCGGGCGGGGGGTGGCCCAGCTCTGCTCGGCGCCCCCCCGAGCAGGTCCGCAGCAGCAGCCGGCCGCCGGCGGCCGCGAGGCAGCGGCCGGATTCCGGGTGGAGGAGCGAGGAGTCCGGGCCCGGGCGCCACACCTGGTCGGCGCCTGCGGTGCAGTCCCGCAGCCGGACGGCGGCGCCGTCGTCCGGGCCCGCCGGGGTCAGGCAGCCGTCGAGGGCACGGACGGTGCCGTCCGAGCCGACCGCGGCGTCCTGGGCCGCCGTGCCCGCGCAGCCGGCCAGCCGTACCGCCTCGTTGCCGTCCGCGGCGGCGGCGGCCGCGTCCAGACAGGACCCGTCGGCGCCGGTGATCCGCCCGGACCAGGTGGAGACGGCCGGCGAGGCAGGGACGTCCACCGTGCCCTGCAGCTTCGGCGCGCGCGAGGAGGAGCCGACCATCAGGCCGTACCGCCCGCCGGGCACCTGCCAGCCGTGCACGCCGGGATCCCAGAGCGCGAAGGAGGAGCGGTCCAGCGGCAGTTCCACGTGCGTCGAACGGCCGGGCGCCAACGTGACCTTGTCGAAGGCCTTGAGCTGCTGCGGCGGCTCGCCGGCCGCGGACGGGAAGGAGACATACAGCTGCGGCACCTCGGTGCCGGTCCGGGCCCCCTGGTTGGCGAGGTCGAAGCCGACCCGCACCCGGCCGGCGGCGTCCGGGCCGGTCACGGTGAGGTTGCTGTAGCCGAAGGTGGTGTACGAGAGGCCGTGGCCGAAGGGGAACAGCGGGGCGGTGGCGGTCGCGTCGTACCAGCGGTACCCGACCGCGAGCTGCTCGGTGTAGTGGTAGGCGCCGTCCGTGCCGGGGTACTGGGAGGCGTCCCGGATCGGCGTGGCCGCCGCCGAGGTCGGGAAGGTGACGGGCAGCCGCCCCGCCGGGTCGACGTCGCCGAACAGCACGTCGGCGAGCGCGGCGCCGCTCTGCTCGCCCGGGTACCAGGCCTCGACCACCGCCGGCACCGCGTCCAGCCACGGCATGGTGACCGGCCCGCCGGTGTTGAGCACCACCACCGTCCGCGGGTTGGCCCGGGCGACGGCGCGGATCAGCGCGTCGTCCGCCGGGGCGAGGTCCAGCGAGCCGCGGTCCGCGCCCTCGGTCTCCTCGTCGCCGACCACCACCACCGCGACGTCCGCCCCGGCGGCCACCGAGGCGGCCGCGGCCGCGTCGTCGCCCGGGTGGTAGCGCACCGAGACGCCCGCACCGGCCCGGGCGGCGATGCCCTGGCGCGGCGTCACGACCTGGTCGGGGTAGGGGGCGACGTGCGAGGAGCCGTAGCCGCCGGTGTAGGCGTGGTCGGCCCACGGGCCGATCACCGCGACGGACGACAGGTGGGCGGCGTCCAGCGGCAGCACCGCCCCCTGGTTGCGCAGCAGCACCGTCCCGGCGGCAGCCGCCGCCCGGGCGTCGCGCGCGCCGGCGGCGGGGTCGGCGGCGGGCGGCTGGCCGCCGTCCAGCGCCCCGGTCCGGACCATCAGCCGGAGCACCCGCCGCACCTGGTCGTCCAGGACGGCCGGGGCGAGCCGCCCGTCGGCCACGGCGGCCGTCAGGTCGGCGAAGTACGACGTACCACCGAACTCCTGGTCCAGCCCGCCCGCCGCGGCGTTCACCGAGGAGTGGGTGGCCGGGTAGTCGGAGCCGACCACCCCGTCGAACCCCCAGCGGCCCTTCAGCACATCCCGCAGCAGCGGGAAGTTCTCGCACGCCCAGATGCTGTTGACCGGGTTGTAGCCGCACATCGCCGACCAGGCCCGGCCGTCCCGGACGGCCGCCCGGAAGGCGGGCAGCTCGATCTCGGCCAGCGTCCGCTCGTCCACCTCGGAGCTGTACGACTGCCGGTTGTTCTCCTGGTTGTTCGCCGCGAAGTGCTTCACCTGCGCCGCGACCCCCTGCGCCTGGATGCCGCGGACCTCCGCCGCCGCGACCCGCCCGGCGAGGAACGGGTCCTCGCCCAGCGTCTCGAAGTTCCGCCCGCCCTGCGGCACGCGCACGAGGTTCACCATCGGCGCGTACAGCACCTGGTAGCCGCGCGCCCGGGCCTCCCGGCCCAGCACCGCGCCGAAGGTGGTGGCGAGCCCCGGGTCGAAGGCGGCGGCCAGCGACACCGGTGCCGGCAGCGCCGTCGCCGGTTGCCCGTCCCGTACGCCGGCCGGGCCGTCGGACAGCAGCAGCGGCGGGATGCCCAGCCGCGGCACGCCCCGGACGTAGCCGACCGCGTACACCCCGTTCGGTGCGGCGACCCCCTGCAGCAGCGTCGCCTTCTCGTCGGTGGTCAGCTGGCCGAGGAGCGCTTCGACCCTCTGCTCCGGCGACGGCCCGCCTTGCGACGGCCCGCCTTGCGACCACCCGTCCTGAGACCGCCCGCCGTGCGGCTGCGGACCGCCCGGTCCGGCGACCGCTGGGCACATGCCGGAGCCGGAGGCGGCCGCCAGGAGGCAGCCGCTGAGCCCGAAACGGAGTATTCGCGTCCACGAGGAGATACGCCGCATGGCAGCACCTTTCGACGAAGGCGGGCCGAGCCGGGAGGGCCGGGAAATGTGACGGCCAGTCAAATTTACGGCGCATTAACACTTACCGGCAGGTAGCGCGCAAGGGCGCGTCGGAGGCACCGAGGGGCGCAGACAGTCACCGAGGGGCGCGGGCGGGGTCGTCCCGGCCGTCGTTGACGCTTCGCCTATCCGCTGTCAACGCGCCGACCCTAGCCTGTCCGCGCCCCGCGATGCGGGCGGTATGCGGAAATGAGTTGAGGTGCGATCAGTGAAGTTCCCCCCGCCAGGCCCTGCGCGCTCCCCTCCTGCGCCTGGCCGTGGCAGCGCCCGAAGCGGCGGATCGGTGCTGCCGGCCGGCTCGTCCGGGCGCAGGTGTCAGAGGGGTCAGGGGTCAGAAGGTGCAGGTTTCAGGGGGTGCCGGGCCGGGTGGGCGTCAGGTCCGCGACCAGGAGCGCCAGGAGGTCCGTCGGCGCCTCGATGAAGCGGTAGTGGCCTCCCTCCAGGAGTTCGAAGGTCGTTTCGCCGCAGGCCGACCAGCCGGTCATCAGTGACGGCTCGATGCCCGTGTCCTCCGTCCAGCCGATGGCGGTGATCGGGGACGGCAGCCGGACCGGCTCGGCCACGTGGTAGCGCTTGTTCATGTCGACGTCCTTCCGCAGGACGCCGAGGTAGAGCGCGAGCAGGCTCGGTTCCAGGGTGCCGCCCAGTTCCGCGACGAGCTGGCGCAGTTCGCCGGCCAGCTCGTCGTCGTCCATGCCGAGGAAGCGGCCGTAAGGGCCGTCCTGCGGCGCGACCTCGGCGGAGACGAACACCCGGGTCGGGGCGGGGCAGCCCCTCTCGACCAGCCGTACGGCGGTCTCGTACGCCGCCAACGCGGAGCCGCAGTGCCCGAACAGCGCGTAGGGACGGTCCAGGTAGGGGCGCAGCGCCTCGCAGAGGTCGTCGGCCAGCGCCTCGTAGGTGGTGTGGGCGGGCTCGCGCATCCGGTTCTCCCGGCCGGGCAGCTGCACGGGGCAGACCTCGACGCCGTTGACCGATGACGGCCACTGGCGGTACATGCTCGCTCCGCAGCCGGAGTAGGGCAGGCAGAACAGCCGTGCCGGTGCCACCGGCGACGGCTCGCGCAGGAACCACTTGTTGCGGGTACGGGCCGGCGGAGCGTTCACTGATGACCTTCCGGGAGGGGTGGGGGCTTCTTCTAGGGCTCGGCTGCGGGGTGCTGGTGCCGGCTGCTAGCGGGTCCGCGCGGTGATCGGCAGGTGGGTGAAGCCCGCGATGATGTTCGAGCGCATGCGGCGAGGTGCCCCGGCGAGTTCGAAGCCGGTGAACCGGCCGAGCAGTTCGGCGAACAGGATCCGCAGGGCCACCCGGGCGACGGTGTGTCCGATGCAGTAGTGCGCGCCGACGCCGAACGCGATGTGCTTGTTGGGTCGCCGCCGGATGTCGAAGGTGTCCGGGTCGGCGAACACGGTCTCGTCGCGGTTGGCCGACCCCAGCCACACGACGACCGCGTCCCCCGCGGGGATCGGCACGCCCCGGACCTCGACGTCGCGGGTGGCGTGGCGCATGAAGTGCTGGGTGGGCGAGGCCCATCGCAGTGCCTCCTCCACGCCGCTGCCGAGCAGCTCCGGGTGTGCCGCCCAGTCGTCAAGGACCGGCGTCCCGGCCAGTTCGACCATCGCCGCGACCGGTGGCTGGGCGGTGGTGACGGTCGCACCGAGCAGCAGGCTGTAGCAGTTGGACACGATCTCGCCCGGCGACAGCCGGCGTCCGTCCAGTTCCATCGTGAGCAGCACGCTGATCAGGTCGTCACCCGGTGCGCGGCGACGCGCGGTGACGACGTCCTGGAAGTAGGCGAACAGTTCGCGGTGGGCGGTCACGAGGGTGGCCTGCGGTCCGGCGGCGAGCTGGAACTCGGGGTCGTCCGCGGCGATGCAGGCGTGGGCGAGCCGGACCAGCCTCGGCCAGTCCTGTTCCGGCAGCGCCATCATGGTGCCGATCACCGCCATCGGCAGGGTGGCCATGGCGGCGGCGAAGTCGAACGGGCCGCCGTCGGCCAACGGCCGGAGCAGCTCGACGATGACCCGGCGGATGGCCTCCCGGTCGTTCTCCACCGTCTTGATCGACAGCGCCTGCTGCAGCGGGCCGCGCAGGTGCGCGTGCCGGGGCGGGTCGGTGACGGCCATCTGCCGGCCGCCGGCGGGGTCGCCCTGGCCGAGGAGGTTGAGCAGGGTGCCCTGTTCGGAGGTGAACGTGTCGTGGTCGCGGAGCACCCGGTTGGCCTCGGCGTAGCCGACGACCGACCAGTAGCCGATGTCGCCGACCGGCTGCCAGCTCACCGGGGCGTGGCGGCGCAGCCGTCGCCACACCTCGTGCGCCCCGCCCGAGTGGTAGAGGTCGGGGTCGATCAGGTCGACCGGCTGCGGGGCGAGGACCGGGCATCGCGGGGTCGGGGGAACCGCCGTCATCGGGGCTGCTCCTGCCGTGCGCCGTCGGCCGGGCCACCCGCCGTCAAGCCGTCCGGGTCCGCCGTCCGCATCCGGGCGGTGAGGGCCGTCGCCAGCTCGGCGACGGTCGGCGACAGGTACAGGATCTGCGCGGGGAGGTCCACGTCGAACTCGCGCTGGGTGGCGACCAGGAGGTCGGTGGCCAGCAGGGAGTGCCCGCCGAGGTCGAAGAAGTCGTCGTCGACGCCGACCGGTTCGATGCCGAGGATGTCGCCCCACAACTCGGTCAGCCGTATCTGCACCTCGGTGACGGGCGGGACGAACTCGTTGGCCACGTTGCGCGGTACCCGGGTGGCGGTGGGCAGGGCGCGGCGGTCGATCTTGCCGTTGCGGTTCACCGGCAGTTCGGGACGGACGAGGATCGCCCAGGGGATCAGGTAGCCCGGCAGCCTGTCCCGCAGTTCGTGGCGCAGCCGCCGACCGAGGTCGGCGTTGCCCGCCGGATCGGGCTGCGCGGGCACGACGTAGGCCAGGAGCCGGGTGCCGCCCGCCGGATCGGCCTGCGGCAGCACGACCGCGTGCCGCACCTCGGCGAGCCGTTCCAGCTCGACCTCGACGGCGCGCGGTTCGGCGCGGTAGCCCTGGACCTTGACCTGGTCGTCCGCGCGACCGACGAACTCCAGCGTGCCGTCGGGCAGCCATCGCACGAGGTCGCCGGTCCGGTACATCCGGGCCCCCGGCTCGGTCCCGAACGGGTCGGGCAGGAACCGTTCGGCCGTTGCGGCCGGGCGGCCCAGGTAGCCGCGGGCCAGGCCCGCCCCGGCCACGTAGAGTTCGCCGCACTCGCCGACGGACACCGGCCTGAGGTCGTCGTCGAGCACGGCGACCCTGGTGCCGCTGATCGGGCGGCCGATCGGCACGCTGCGCAGCTCCGGGAGGGTGCTGCTGGTCCAGCAGGTCGTGTACGTGGTGTTCTCGGTCGGCCCGTAGCCGTTGGTGAAGAGCAGCTCCGGGTAGCGGGCCAGCAGGTGCTGGACGTGGCCCGGCGAGGCCACGTCGCCCCCGGTGAGGACGTGCCGCACGTCGGCGAACGCCTCCAGGTGGGAGCTCACCATCTGGTGGAAGAGCCCGGTGGTCAGCAGCAGGACCGTCACACGCTCGGCGCGGACGACGCGCGCCACGTGCTCCAGCGTGAGGGCGACCGGGGGGAAGAGGACCAGTCGGCAGCCGTTGACGAGGGGGGCCCAGATCTCGAACGTGGACGCGTCGAACGCGACCGGCGCGAGGTGGAAGAAGACGTCCTCGGCGCGGACGTCCACCCAGTCCGCGCCCCGGACGAGCCGGTCGATCGCCCGGTGGGGCACGCCGACACCCTTGGGCTCGCCGGTGGAGCCCGAGGTGTAGCTGACGTAGGCGAGCCGGTCCGGGTCGCCGGGGCGGGCCGCAGCCGCCGGCCCGGTGGCCGGCTCCTGCGCCGGGCCGCCGTCCGTCACCGTGACCGTCACCGTGACGACGGTGTCGGGCAGCTGCTCCCCCAGGGCCTCTCCGACGATCACCATGCCCGCGCCGGCGTCCTTGAGCAGCAGCGCGTGGCGGCCGGCCGGGTCGTCCGGTTCGAGTCCGAGGTACGCCCCGCCCGCGATGAGGACGGCGAGCAGGGCCACGATCAGCTCAGGCGATCGCGGCACCAGCACGCCCACGACGTCCTCCTGCCCCAGTCCGGCCGCTCGCAGCCGCCCGGCGAGCCGGTTGGCGCGGTCGTTGAGCTGCCGGTAGGTCAGGGTCCGCCCGTCGCAGGTGACGGCGGGCGCGTGCGGGGCCCGCTCCGCCTGTTCGGCGACCAGCTCGTGGATGGCCCGTGCGTCGAACGGTGGCCGTCCGCTGCCGACGAACGCCGGGATGTCGGAGGTGAGGACCGTCTTGGTCAACTGCTTCCCGCTTTCCTGTACTGAAGTGTCCCCGTCGGGGTTGAACGCGCGACCGCGTGGGCCGTCGCCGTGGCCATCGCCGTCGCGGTAACCGTCGCGGTGGCCGACGCGCAGCACGTGGTGCGCGGTGTCACCGGGTGCGTCCACCGCCTCAGACCGCCGGCACGTGGAAGAAGGTGTCCCGCGCGGCGATGCGGCCCTGCGGCGTCATCCGGAAGAAGTCCGCGAACCGCAGCTCGACCTCACCGCCGTCGTGCAGCACGCCGCGGAACAGGCCGTGCACCGCCACCTCGTCGTCGGTCGTGACCACGGTGGCCAGGGTGTGCACGCCGGCGCGGATCACCCGCTGGTCGCGGTAGAAGCGTTCCAGTTCGGCGTGCCCGACCATGGGTTGGTAGCCGGGGCGGTGGTAGCGGGCGTCCGGGGTGAACAGGGCGACCAGCGCGGGCACGTCCCCGGCGTCGACGAGCTGGTAGTACCGGCGGACCTGGGACACCCCCAGCGCCGGGGCCGTCAGGGTTTCCGGTGCCATCGGGGTCTCCGGTGTCGCGGGTGTCGCGGGTGTTGCCGGTGGTGCCGGCGTTTCGTCGGGATGGGAGAGGGTGTGGACCATGCCGAGGTGCTTCCTGTGATCGCTTGACCGCTTGATCGCTGTCAGAGTCGGGTACGTGGTGAGAGGGCCGGTACGGCCGCGGCGTCCGGGGCGTCCTTGAGCGCCTCGACCAGGCGCGCCGGTGTGGGTGCCTGGAACAGGGCGCCGAGGGTGAGTTCACGGCCGAACCTCACCCGCACCCTGTTGACCAGCCGGGTCGCGAGCAGGGAGTTGCCGCCCAGCGCGAAGAAACCGTCGTCGACGCCCACCGCGGGCCGGCCGAGCACCTCGGCGAACAGCGCGCACATCGTCTGCTCCGCCGGGGTTCGCGGCCCGGGCCCGGACGGTGCCGGTGCGAGCTCCGGGACGGGCAGCGCGGCCCGGTCGATCTTGCCCCTGGGCGTCAGGGGGAAGGCGTCGAGCGTGACGATCGCCGAGGGCACCATGTAGTCCGGCAGCGCCGCGCCGGCGTGCTCCCGCACTGCCGCCGGGTCGAGCCCCGAGTCCCCGGCCGGGACGACGTAGCCGATCAGACGCCGGCCGGGCGAGGTGCCCGTACCGGCGACCACGGTCGCCTGGGCGACGTCGGGGTGCCCGGCCAGCACCGCCTCGATCTCGCCCAGCTCGATGCGGAAGCCGTGGAGCTTGACCTGCTCGTCCGCGCGGCCGAGGAACTCGAGTTCCCCCTCGGCGTTCCAGCGGACCACGTCGCCCGTGCGGTACATCCGCTCGCCCGGGTCGCCGAACGGGCACGGCAGGAACTGGCCGGCCGTGCGGCGGGGGTCGTTCAGGTATCCGCGCGCCACGCCCGCACCGGCGACGTACAGCACGCCGGCCACCCCGGGCGGCACCGGCGACAGCGCCTCGTCCAGGACGTACACCCGCCTGTTGTCCACCGGTCGGCCGAGCGGGACGACGTCGGGCACGGGCTCGCCGGGGCGCAGCACCCTGCGCGTGGTGAACGTGGTGGCCTCGGTCGGGCCGTACCCGGCGACCACCACGGAGTCCGGACACCGTGCCAGGACGCGCCGGACGGCATCGGCCGGCACGATGTCACCGCCGGTCCACACCTGGCCGACCCCGGCCAGCGTGCTGGGGGACTCCTCGGCGAACACCCGGAACAGCCCGGCCGTCAGCCACAGCGCACCGACCCGGTGATCGACGATGAGCCGGTGGAGGTCCGAGAGCGCCAGCTCGCCGGGCGGGGCCACGACGACCCGGCCCCCGTTGAGCAGCGGCACCCACCACTCGTAGGTCGAGGCGTCGAAGGCGTGCGGGGAGTGTGCGAGGACCCGCGGGCCGCCCTCTTCGCGCCAATAGCGTTGCGCGGTCAGGCTGATGACGTTGCGGTGGGTCAGGGCCACGCCCTTCGGCGTGCCCGTGGACCCCGAGGTGTACAGGACGCACGCCAGGTGGTCCGGGCGCAGCGGCACGACGGGGTCGGTGGCCGGCTCGTCGGCGAGGCCGGGGTCGGCGTCGACGACCACGACCGCTGTGCCGTGGGACGGTGCGTCGTCCCGGGTGGCCCGGTGGGTGAGCAGCACCGCCGCCCCGGTGTCGTCCAGGACGCGGCGCAGGCGGGCCGTCGGGGCCCGGGTGTCCAGCGGCACGTAGGCGCCGCCGGCCTTGCTGACCGCCAGGACCGACACCACCACGTCGACGGAGCGTTCCATGAGCACCGCCACCGTGCTGTCGCAGCGGACGCCCAGGGCGATGAGCCGATGGGCCAGCCGGTTGGCCCGGTCGTTCAACTCCGCGTAGGACAGGGTGGTTTCCCCGCACACCACGGCGGGCGCATCGGGCGTGCGCGCGGCCTCGGCCGCGAAGGCCAGCGGCACGGTCGGGTGCGGCAGCGGCTGCGTGGTGCGGTTGACGGCCACGACGGTCCGCTGCCGTTCCTCGGGGGTGAGGAGGTCGGGCCGGCCGATCGGCCGGTCCGGGTCGGCGGCCACCGCATCCAGGAACCGGAGGAAGCGCTGCTGGTGGGCGGCGAGTTCGGCCTCGGAGTAGAGCGCGGGGTTCGCGTCGACGTCGAGCCGGGGCTCGGCGCCGTCGGAGCGGTCGTAGACGGAGAACGAGAGGTCCTCGACCGGCCCGTTGGACAGGTTGTGCACGGTGGCCCGGACGCCCGCGAAGTCCAGGTGGTAGTAGAAGGACATGATGTTGACGAGGGGCCCGAACAGGACCCGCTCCGACCTGGCCGGATCCAGCTCCCTGCGCAGGTCCTCGCTGCGGTGGCGCTGATGGCCGCGCAGGGCGGCGACCTCCTCGGCCACCTGTCGCGCGAGTGCGGACAGGCCCTGTTCCGGGTGCACGCGCAGCCGCAGCGGCACCACGTTCGCCACCATGCCGGGGACGGCCGGCCCGGAGGAGCCGGTGCGCCCGGTCACCGGCATGCTGAGCACGATGTCCCGTTCGCCGCTGAGGCGGTGGAGGTACGCGGCGACCGTTGCGGTGAAGGCGCTGGGCCAGCTCGCCCCGGCGGGTCGTGCGGCCCGCCGCAGCGCGGCCACGGTGGGCGCGTCGAGGGCGCTGGTACGGCGCAGGAAGCCGTCCGAGGCGGCCGCCGAGCGGCTGGCGAGGCTGACGGGATCAGGCCGGCCGGCCAACCGGGCCGCCCAGAACTTCCGGTCCTGTTCGGGCTGTTCCGACGCGTGGTAGGCGGCGTCGTGCGCCAGCAGGAGGCTCAGCGGCCCGAAAGCCGGTCCTGCCCCGCCCCTGCCCTCGACCAGTCCGGTGTAGGTCTTGGCGACGCGGCGCGCGATGAGCGACATGCTGAAGCCGTCGACCACGATGTGGTGGACGCGCTGGTACCAGAGGAAGCGGTCCGGCGCGACGGCGAACAGGGCCTGGCGGAACAGCCGGTCCCTGGTGAGCCCGAGCGGTGTGGACAGGTCGGCGCGCATCCAGCGCTCGGCCGCCCGCAGCGGATCCGGTGCCGAGGTGAGGTCGACGTGGTCCATCGACCAGTCGGGCGACGGGGTGACGACCTGCCGGGGGCCCTCGGCACCGTCGGTGAGGCGAACGCGCAGGGACTCGGTCTCGTCCACCACGCGCCGCACGGCCGTCTCGAACAGCTCCGGGTCGATCGGCCCGGGGATGTCCACGTACTCGCCGGTGTTGTAGGCGGGACTGCCGGGACGCAGGTGGTGGGCGAACCAGATGCCGGACTGCGCCGACGACAACGGCAGCTCGTGTCCGTCGCTCATCCGAGCTCCTCCAGGACGGCCGACAGGGCGTCGGCGAAGGGTGCGACGTGCGGCGGCGACAGCATGTCGTGGTGGTTGCCGGGCACCTCGACCACGCTCAACGCCCCCAGGGTGCGGTCGCGCCACCGGGCGGGGACCACGACCGGGGCGGCGAGCACGGGGTGCTCCTCGGCGCTCGTGAACAGGTGGATCGGTGTCCGCAGCCGTGCGGTTGAGCGGTAGCGTCGGGCGGCGTCGCCGTTGGTGGTGAAGACCCTTACCATGCGCCGCAGTTGGTCGGTGCGCACGCGCAGGGGGAGGCGCTCGCCGGCGTGCGCGTCGTGGAGCAGCAGGGACAGGGCGTCCTGCTCGTCGAGGTCTCCGATGGCTCCGACGGCTCCGGTGGGCAGCCCGGCGGCGAGCGCGAACCGGGCCGTCCCGTGCGCGTCATGGCCGTCGGGCCCGTCGGTGGGCCCGTCGGTGGCTCCGCTGGTGGACGCGTCGGTGAGCGCGGGCGCTCCGACGTCGATGATCCCGAGGAATCCCGGGGGGTTCCCCTCCTCCTCCAGCAGACGGGCCATCTCGAAGGCGACCAGCCCGCCGAAGGACCAGCCGGCCAGCAGGTACGGGCCGTCGGGCAGGACGGACCGCAGCTCCCGCAGGTAGCGCTGCGCCTGCTCCTCGACGGTGGCCAGTGGCGGCTCGTCGGTGTTGTAGCCGACGGCCTCCAGGCCGTAGACGGGCCGGCCGCCGACGAGCGGTTCGGCCAGGTGCTCGGCGAGGTGCTCGGCGAGGTGCTCGGCGAGATGGAGGAAGGAGCACACGTCGCCGCTCTGCGGGTGCACCAGGATCAGCGGCGCCCTGCGGTGGTCTCCTTCGGCCAGCGGGACCACGAGCCGGCGCAGGGCCTGCGAGGCGTTGGGCAGTTCCGCGCACAGACCCTCGACGGTGGGATGGCGGAACACCGTGTTCAGCGGCACGGTGACCCCCCACTCCCGCCGGATCGCCTCCACGAGCTCGACCGCCCTGAGCGAATGCCCGCCCAGCGCGAAGAAGTCGTCCCGGACGCCGACCCGCGGGGTGCCCAGCACGCGCTCCCAGATCCTGGTCATCAGGAGTTCCAGCAGGTCCCGCGGCGGTAGCGCACCCGCGTCGTGGCCGTGGCGGGCGGGCTCGGGCAGGGCCCCGCGGTCCACCTTGCCGTTCGTGGTCAACGGGATCCGGTCGAGTGCGGTCAGCGTCGTGGGCACCATGAACTCGGGCAGGGTCTCGCGCAGGGAGCGCCGCAGGACCGCCAGGTCACCGGGCCCGTCCTGCCACACCAGGTAGCCGGCCAGTTCGGCGTCCGTCCCGGTGCCCCGCACCGTCACCGTGGCCCTGGCGACACCGGGCTGCGCGCACAGCGCGGCCTCGATCTCGCCCAGCTCGATGCGGTACCCCCGGATCTTCACCTGCTCGTCGGTGCGGCCGAGGAAGACGAGGCTGCCGTCCGGCAGGTACCGCGCCAGGTCGCCGGTCCGGTACAGCCGGCCGCCGTCGGCACCGAACAGATCGGGCACGAAGCGCTCGGCGGTCAGCCCCGGCCGGTTGGCGTACCCGCGGGTGACACCGACCCCGCCGATGTGGATCTCACCCGGTACGCCGACGGGCACCGGGGCGCCCGCCGGGTCCAGCAGGTAGATCCGGAGGTTGCCCAGCGGCCGGCCGATCGGCACGGACCCTCCCGGCCGGGCCAGATCCCGGTCGGCGTCCACGCGCCGGGTGACACAGCCGACGGACGCCTCGGTGGGACCGTAGCCGTTCCACAGCGTGGAGACCCGGTCGAGGAGCCGCCGGGCCAGGGCGGGCTGGAGCGGTTCGCCCACGCAGATCGCCTGGAACCGGCCGCCCTGCCAGCCGCCGTCCAGCAGCAGGAGCCAGGTGGCCGGTGTGGCCATGAGCGTGGTGACGCCGAACTCGCGCATCATCTCCGTCAGGCGCGGGCCGTCCACCGCGACCTCCGACGGGGCGATCACCACGCTCGCGCCCCAGGCCAGGGGCATGAGCACCTGGGGGACGATGACGTCGAAGGAGATCGAGGCCACCGAGGCGACGACGTCGTCCCCGCCGAGGTCCAGCTGTCGGCCGCGGACCACCAGGTAGTTGACCACGCCCTCGTGCGGGACCAGCACGGCCTTGGGGCGGCCGGTCGAACCGGAGGTGTAGATCGAGTACGCCAGGTTGGCGGGCGTCGCGAGCGGCGGCAGCCGGTCCTCGGGCAGGGCCGCGATGAGCCCGGCCTCGTCGTCCGTCCACACCGTCGCGGCGCCGTGCTGCGGCAGCCGGTCGGCCAGGGAGCGCTGGGTGAGCAGCAGCGGCACTTCGGCGTCGGCGAGCATGAACGACATGCGCTGTGCCGGGAGGTCCGGGTCCAGCGGCAGGTAGGCGGCGCCCGACTTGAGGACGGCCAGCAGGGCCACGACCAGGTCCGCCGAGCGCGGCAGGCAGACGCCGACCAGGCGTTCCGGCCGCGCTCCCCGGGCTCGCAGGTGCCGCGCCAACTGGTTGGCCCGGCGGTCGAGTTCCCGGTAGGTCAGTCGCTGGGCGCCGCAGCGGACCGCCACCGCGTCGGGGGTCCGCCGGGCCTGCTCCTCGACCAGCTCGTGAACGCAGAGGTCCGTGGGGAAGGGTTCGTCGGTGGCGTTGGCGGCCACCAGCAGCGCTTCGCGCTCGGCCTCGGTGAGCAGGTCCAGGCGTGAGACGGGACGGTCGGGTTCGCCGGCCGCGGCGTCCAGCAGCCGCAGGTAGTGGCCGACCAGGCGTTCCACACTCGCGCGGTCGAACAGGTCGGTGTCGAAGGCCACGGTCCCGGTCGTCCCGGCTGTCCCGGTCGCGCCGGTCGTGCTCGTCGTGGTCGTCGCGCCGGTCGTGCCCGTCGTGGTCGTCGGCCGGTCGGCTATCACCAGGCTGAGGTCGACCTTGGCCGTGCCGTTGTCGACCTCGATCTGTTCGACCTCCGTCCCCACCAGCCGGAGGGCGGCGGCCGGGTCGGACAGGCCGGCGAACATCACCTGGAACAGCGGGTTGCGGTCGAGACCGCGGGCCGGCCGCAGCTCCTGCACCAGCCGTTCGAACGGCAGGTCCTGGTGCGCGTAGGCGTCCACGGCGGTCCGGCGGACCCGGTCGAGCAGCTCGGCGAAGCTCGGGTCGTCCGCGAGGTCGGTGCGGACGACCACGGTGTTGATGAACGAGCCCACCAGCGGGTCGAGTTCCGGACGCGTCCGGCCCGCGACGGGTGTGCCGACCGCCACGTCGGACTGCCCGCTGTAGCGGGCGAGCAGGGCCTGGAACGCGGCGAGCAGCGTCATGAACATCGTCGCGCCGTGCCGCCGGCCCAGCAGCCGCAACCGGCCGGCCAGTTCCTCGGGCACCGTGAAGGTGATCCGCTCGCCCCGGCCCGCGCGGACCGGTCCGCGCGGGCGGTCAGTGGGCAGGTCCAGCGGCGAGAGCCCGGACAACTGAGCGCTCCAGTAGTCCAGTTGGCTCCGCAGGCGTTCGCCGGAGAGCCGGGCCCGCTGCCAGTGGGCGAAGTCCGCGTACTGGATCCGCAAGGGGGGCAGCTCGTGCTCGCGGCCTTCCAGCCGGCTCCGGTACATCGCCGACAGGTCGTCCCACAGCAGCGGCATCGACCAGCCGTCGACGGCGATGTGGTGGACGACCACCACCAGGACGTGTTCGTCCTCGTCGACCCGCAGCAGTGATGCGCGCAGCAGCGGGGCGGTGGCCAGGTCGAACGGGCGCAGGATCTCGGACTGGACGAGATCGCGGGCCAGCCGCGTCCGGCGTTCCGCGGGCTCGGCCCGGAGGTCCGTGACGGGCAGGTCGAACGGCCGGGCCGGCTCGACCGAGGGGCTGGGGCGCCCGTCCCGCTCGGGGAAGGCGGTGCGCAGGACTTCGTGGCGCCGCACCAGCTCGGTGAGGCTGTGGCCGAGGGCGGCCACGTCCAGCGGGCCGTGCAGCCGGAAGACCTCGTGGACGTTGTACATCGCGGGGCCGGTGGACAGCCGCTCGATCAGCCACATGCGTTCCTGGGTGAACGACGTCACCTGCGCACCCGCCGGGCGGGGCGGGATCGCGGCCTCCGGCTCGCCCTCGGCGGCCCTGCTCCGGGCCGCGCGGACGCGCTGGTCGAGCAGGGCCCGTGTGGTGGCCGGCGTGGTGGCCGGTGTGGGGCCGGCCGACGGGGCGGCTCCGGGCGTGGAACCGGTCGGCTGGCCGGGCTCGGGGCGACTGTGCTGTGCCTTCACGGGTGACGGGCCTTTCCGGCGGGAAGCGGTTCCGCTTCGGCGGCGGCGCCGAGGTCCGCCAGCAACGCCGCGTCGATGCCGTCGGCGAGTTCGGCGACGGTCGGGTGGTAGAAGAGCAGGGCGACGGGCAGTTCGAGGTCGAGTGCCCGGCCGAGTCGGGACATGACCTTCGAGGCGAGGAGCGAATGGCCGCCCAGCTCGAAGAAGTCGCTGTCCACGCCGTCCGGGGTGACACCGAGCACCTCGGCCCAGGTCTCCAGCACGAGGAGCTCGGTCTCGGTGGCGGGGCCGGACTCGGGTTCGGTCTCGGTCTCGGTCCCGGGGGTGGCGGCGGGAGCGGGGCGGCTCACCCGGAGGCCGGGAGGGGTCTCCCACGCCGATATCGGCCGTTCGGGGCTGTCGACGAGCTGGTCGAGCAGGGCCCTGTAACCCTCGGAGAGTTGCCGCACCGTGTCACGGTCGAAGAGGTCGGCGGCGTAGCGGATGACGCCGGTGAAGCGATCGCCGCCGTCCGTCATGGAGACCTCGATGTCGAACTTCGCCACGTCGTTCGGCATCTGATGGTCACTCACCTCAAGCCCCAGGAGGCCGGACGGGAGCGCGGGCGGATCCTCCAGCTGGAACATGACCGTGAACAGCGGGTGTTGGCCGAGATCGCGTTCGGGCCGCAGCTCCTGGACCAGCCGTTCGAAGGGGACGTCCTGGTGGGCGTAGGCCTCCACCGCACCCCGCCGCACCCGGGCGAGCACGTCGGTGAAGCCGGGGTCGCCGGACAGGTCGGTGCGCAGGACGAGCGTGTTGACGAAGAAGCCGACCAGCGGCTCCACCTCGATCCGGGTCCGCCCGGAGATCGGCGTCCCGACCGTCACGTCGGCCTGTCCCGTGCAGCGCGCGAGCAGGACCTGGAAGGCGGCCAGCAGCGTCATGAACGGCGTCACCTCGTGGGTGCGCCCCAGTGCGCGTATTCGCTCGGCGAGTTCCGCCGGGATCTCGATCTCGACCTGGTCGCCCCGGCCTGACCACACCGCGGGGCGGGTTCGGTCCGTCGGGAGCAGCGACGGGCTCAGGTCCGCCAAGTGCTCGCGCCAGTAGGCGAGTTGGTCCAGCATCGCCGTTCCGGCCTGGTGGCTCCGTTGCCAGTCGGCGAAATCGGCGTACTGGACGGGCAGGTCCGCCAGGGCGATCGGCCGGCCGTCGACGGCGGCTCCGTATCCGGCGGAGAACTCCTGCCACAGCACCGACAACGACCAGCCGTCACAGGCGATGTGGTGCATCACCAGGAGCAGCAGGTGGTCGTCGGGGGCGATGCGGATCAGTCGGGCCCGCAGCATCGGAGCGGTCCCGAGGTCGAACGGGGTCGCCAGGTCGGCGGCCGCCAGCTCCCGGGCCCGCTGCCAGGCCTGCTCCGCCGGGGTGTGCGTCAGATCGGTGATCGTCGGCACGAAGGTCTCGACCGGCTCCGCGACGTGGCGCGGGCCGTCCTCGGTGTCGACGATCCTGCCGCGCAACACCTCGTGGCGCCGCACGACTTCGGTCAGCGCCCGGGTGAGCGCCCCCTCGTCCAGCCGGCCGCGCAGGCGTACCGCGGTCGGGACGTTGTGGTCCGGCCGGCCCGGCCGCAGCCGGTCGAGGAACCACAGCCGTTGCTGGGCGAAGGACAACGGGGTCGGAGCGTGCGCGCGCCGATCGGGACCAGGCATGACGGATGCACCTTTCACGGCGATCGGGAACGCTTCAGCGCCCCGGAAATCCCCTCGCCGATTCGCGACTTGGCGAACAGTACGGCGGATACTAGGTCGCTCCCGTCTCACTCCGCAAGATCGAGAACAGGGTTGCAGGCATCAAGACAATATTTACGCCAGTCCGCCGGAATCCTTATGTAGATCGAACACGCTCGACGGTTAGCATCGGCGCGGCCGGCCCGGCACCCTCTCTGACGTGCGGTCATGATGCGGATCGCGCACCCCACTTCCATGGACGGGCACCACGTGATAATTCTTCTGTCTCCAAGGGGCGACCGGGTGGGCCCCTTTCCTGTCGGGCCTTCATTGTTCCGAATAAGATCGGTGAACCCGTTGCATGAACTCATCCGTTGTATATGAACCCACCCCGTTGCATGAACTCGGAGAAGTCGTGATGCAGCAGCAGAGCCTGGTGGGTTCATTCGTCTCGCACGCCACCGGCCACCCCGGTGATCCGGCGCTGATATGGCGCGGAGAAGAGACGACCTACCGTGAACTCCACCAGCGGGCGGAGCGGGAGCGCGTCCGGATCGCCCGGCTCGCCCCGGGCGGGGACGAGCCGGTCGGCATCCCGGCCGCCAAGTCGCCCTCGACGATCGCCCTGGTGCTCGCCTGCCTGCTGGAAGGGCGGCGCTTCCTGCTGCTGCCCGCGCCCACACTGGAGGGGAGGACGTCCCACGCGCTGGTCGAGCAGGCCGGAATCCGGCACGTCCTGTCGCCGGAGAGCGACCAGGCGCCCGGACCCGGGTCGGGCGCCCCGGACCGGCCGGCGAAACCGGCAGCACCGCGCCGTACGGAGCCCGGCGACGTCTCCTTCATGTTCACCACCTCCGGTTCCACCGGACGGCCGAAGATCGTGCCGCTGAGCACGGGGGCGGTGGACCGCTTCACCGCCTGGGCCGGCGAGCAGTTCGGCATCCGCCGGGGAACGACGGTCCTCAACTACGCGCCGCTCACCTTCGACCTGTGCCTGCTGGACATCTGGACCACGCTCAAGTACGGCGGCCGCGTCGTCCTGGTCGATCCGGCCCGGGCCACCCAGCCGGGCTACCTGCTGGACCTCGTGTCCCGCCACGCGGTCCAACTCGTCCAGGCGGTACCGATGTTCTACCGTCTACTGGTCGACGCGGCCGCCGGGAGCGGCCGGCGCCTCGACACGGTCGAGCACGTCGTCTTCACCGGCGACAGCATGCCCGCCCGCTGCCTGGCCGAACTCCCGCAGCTGTTCACCGGCGCGCGGCTCCACAACGTCTACGGCTGCACCGAGACCAACGACAGCTTCCTGCACGAGGTCGACGGCACCGAGCCGGCGGACGGCCCGGTGCCGATCGGGCGCCCGCTGCCCGGAGTCCACGCGGTGATCGTCGGTGCCGACGGCGGGATCCTGACCGGGCCGGGAACCGGCGAGCTCCACGTCGCGACGCCCTTCCAGACCGACGGCTACCTGGACCGGGAGCAGGACGCGGACAGGTTCGCGACCCACCACCACGACGGGCAGGCCCGGCGCTACTTCCGCAGCGGCGACCTCGTACGGCGCGACCGGGACGGCCGCATCACCCTGGAAGGCCGCAACGACCACCAGGTCAAGGTCCGCGGCGTGCGGGTCAACACCCACGAGGTCGAGCAGGTGCTGCTCGACCATCCCGACGTCGTCGAGGCGGCCGTGGTGGCCGTGCCCGACCCGGTGGCCGGCCGCCTGCTGCGGGGCGTGGTCCGCCGCGCCCCGGACAGCCGGCTGAACTCGCTGGCGCTGCGCCGGCACTGCGCACAACGGCTTCCGCTCACCGCCGTCCCCTCGACCCTGCTGATCGTGGACGACCCGCTGCCCAGGACGTCCACCGGAAAGATCGACCGCACGCCCCTCCAGCTCGCCTCCTCCCCGTCCCAGCCAAACGAAGGAACGGCCACGTGAAACACGCCGCGGTAGTCACGCAGTTCATCATCGAGGAGTTCCTACCGGACGTCGGCGCGAACGAACTGGACGCCGACTACGACCTCGTGGACGGCGGGGTCATCGACAGCCTCGGCCTGCTCAAGACGATCGCCTGGCTCGAGGACTGCTTCGACCTGCGCGTCGAGGAGATCGACCTCGACCTCGACCCGGACAGCTTCCGCTCCGTCGGCTCGATCAGCAGGTTCATCGAACAGGCCCAGCAGCACCGGACGGACGCCCCCTAGTCATGCACGAGGTGCTGCGAGCGCTGATCGGCCGGGACCGCGCCGTCGTCGATCAGGAGATGTGGGGGTCCTTCTGGGACCAGCTGCGCGACGGCGCCCTCCGCTCCGGCGAGACGGTGGCGCTGCTGTCCTCGCTGTCCACCCGGATGCCCGATCGGGACACGCTGGTCGCCATGCTCCGCTCGCTGGACGAGCGACGGCCGGCCGTCGCCGCGCGGCTGGACCGCACGGCCAACATCGTCGGCACCGGAGGCGGGCCGGCCACGTTCAACATCTCCACCGCGGCGGCGTTCGTCGCCGCCGCCCTGGGCGTGCGCATCGTCAAGACGGGATCCCGCGCCTACACGAGCACCTGCGGCTCCCACGACCTGCTCGACCGCCTCGGCATCCGAACGACCACCTCGTACGAGCAGACCGACGACCTGCTGGAACGCTTCGGCATCGCCTTCCCCGGGAACTTCGTCTACCCGCGGGAGGTGGCGCTGCTGGCCCGGAGCATCGTGCCGATGGACCTGCGGATGATCGGCGGATTCATCAACTCCGTCGGCCCCTTCCTGGCCGCGGTGCCGGTCTCCGCCCAGCTCGTCGGCGTCTCGGACCATTCGCTGCTGCCGACTCTGGGCCGGGTCGCCGCCACCGTCGCCGACCGGAGGATCTGGCTGTGCTCCAACGAGCTGGGAGTCGACGAGCTCGTCAGCTCCGTCGACAACGTCGTCCTCACCAATGACGGCACCGACGCGATCCGGCTGCGGGCCGAGGCTGCCGCAAGCAGCACCGACCCGATCGCCGAACTACGGCCGACCGGAGCGGGAGAGGACGTGGTCGACCACTTCCTCGCCGTGCTCTCCGGAGCCGGGACAGCTCTCGCAACACGGACCGTCTGCCTGAACGCCGCCGCCCTGGCCGTCGCGAGCGGGCTGATCGACGGGTGGCCGGAGGCGATCAGGGCGGCCGACGACGCCCTCCGCAGCGGCGCCGCCCGCGACCTCGTCGACCGCCTGCGCGCGCACCCGGCGCGCCGCGCAATACCTACGGCGCGTGCGCGGTGAGCGGGTTCTTCGCGCGCCGGCCACCGGACCAGCCCGGCCTGGCGATGTTCCTCAACGCCGGAGACCCCCCGCTGCCCGTCCTGGCCGACGTCATGCGGATGCTCGACGACTGCCGCGTGGACTGCCTGGAACTGGCGGTGCCCTTCCCCGACTCGGTCACCGACGGGCCGGTCATCCGCCGATCGGCGCAGCGGGCCCTGGCCGACGGCGTCGGACTCGACGAGGTGCTCGGACTCCTCAGCGGGATCCTGCCCCGGCTGCGCCACCTGCGGGTGGCACTGCTGGCCGACTGGAGCCACACGGTCAGAGGCCCGACCGTGCCCGGCTTCGTCCGGCGGGTCGCCGACTCGGGCGTCGACGGGCTGCTGGTCCACGGCCTGCCACCGCGGCTACGGGCCGGCTACCTCGAAGCGGTGCAGGAGGCGGGGCTGCCCATGGTCGCCACCTGCTACGCCGCGTCGACGGCCGAGGTCAAGGCCGCGGCCGCCGAGAGCGCCACCGCGTACCTGTACCTGGTGGCCCACTACGGCCGCAGCGGCGGCACGCTCACGGCCGACCGCCACGAGCTGGCCGCCGCGCTGGCCGCACTGCGCAGGACGACCGCCGTACCGATCGCCGTCGGATTCGGCGTCCGCTCCAGGGCGGACATCGACCTGCTGCACGGCCTCGGCGCCGACGCCGCGGTCGTGGGCAGCGCCGGGGTCGCCCGGATCGAGCACGCCCTCGCCGAAGGGGCCGACGTGGTCGAGGAGCTCCACACCTTCGTACAGACCGTTTCGCCGTATTCAGCAAGCCGCTGATTCGGCAAGCCGTTCATTCAGCAAACCCCTGATTCAGCAAGCCACTCATTCAACAAGCCGCCAGGAGGCACACCCGATGATCGTCCGACGCCTTGACGAGGTGACCACCGTGGACTGGGGCAACGGGCTCAGCCGCAGGTTCCTTCTCGAATCCGACGGCCTGGGCTACACGATGACGGACACCACCGTCCGCGCCGGCACCAGGTCGAGGCTGGAGTACCGCCGCCACCTGGAGGCCTGCTACTGCATCGAGGGAACGGGCCAGGTGGTGAACGCCGACGGCACGTCCCACTCGATCGAACCGGGCACGCTGTACGCGCTCGACCTGCACGACGCCCACTTCCTGATCGCGGACCAGGACGCGGACCTCCGCCTGGTGTGCGTGTTCTCGCCCGCGTTGCGCGGCGACGAACGCCACAACCTGGACTCAGCCGATTTCTCCGAGTACTAACAGGACTGACAGATGATCAGGTGGAACGCCGACCAGATCGCTCTGGGCGAGGGGATCGCCCAGTGGTGCGAGGAGCTCAGCTCGGGCCATCTCGAAGGGGACGCGGAAGGCGCCTTCCCGTGGGACAAGTGGAAGCTGATCCAGAGGTCCGGAATCCTCGGCCTGCCGTTCGACGAGCAGTGGGGCGGGCTGGGCCAGGACCTGCTCACCACCATGCACGTGCTCGAACAACTCGGCACCGGGTGCCGTGACGGCGGACTGAACTTCTCGGTCGCCACCCACCTGGTCAGCGTCGGAGTCCCGCTGCAGCGGTTCGGCTCGCCGGAGCTCAAGGCGCGCCACCTGCCGGGGATCTGCTCGGGAGAGACGATCGGGGCGCACGCGATCAGCGAGACCGAGAGCGGCTCCGACGCGCTGGCGATGAGGACCACGGCCACCCGCGAGGGCGACGGCTTCGTGCTGCGGGGCGGCAAGGCCTTCATCACCAACGGCCCCGTGGCCGACGTGTTCGTGGTCTACGCGCGCACCCACCCGAAGGCCGGCCCGCTCAGCATCACCGCCTTCGTCGTGGAGCGGGACACCCCGGGGCTCGTCGTCGGGCCGCCCGTCGCCACCATGGGGCTGCGGACGGCACCACTGAGCGAACTGCACTTCGACGACTGCCGGATCCCCGCATCCGCCGTGATCGGCCGGGTCGGATCCGGGTTCCTGGTCCTGGACCACGTGATGAAGTGGGAGATCCTCTGCTCCTTCGTCATCAACACCGGGCAGATGCGGTACCGGCTCGACCGCTGCGTCGAATACGCCAAGGAGCGCGTCCAGTTCGGCAATCCGATCGGCTCGTACCAGTCGGTCTCCCACAAGCTCGTGGACATGAGCATCGGCCTGGACACCGCGCGGAAGTGGCTCTACGACACGGCCGTCCGGCTGACGGAGGGCGAGAACGTCACGCGGGACATCGCCGTCAGCAAGGTCCTCACCAGCGAGAGCAACCTCTCCTCCGCACTGGCCGCCGTGCAGATCTTCGGCGGCAGCGGGTACCTGGCCGAGTACGGGCTGGAGAAGGACGTGCGCGACGCGGTCGCCGGCCCGATCTACTCGGGCACGTCGGAGATCCAACGCAACCGCATCGCCGCCATGTTGGGGTTGTGACACCTGATGCTGGTCAAGATCTGCGGAGCCACCTCGGCCGAGGACGTGGCATCGCTCGACAGTGCCGGAGCCGACTTCGTCGGTCTGTGGCACGGCGTCCCAGGAGGCCGTGCAGATCTGACGCTCAGTCAACTGACGTCCCTCGCTGACGCCGTGCACCGAACGGAGCGAATGCATCCGGTCCTCGTGACCTTCCTCAAAGACGCCGGGACGCTGCGCGCGGCGACGGCCGCGGCCCGGGTCCGGTGGGTCCAACTGCACGGCTACCAGCCGCCGGGCCTGGTCCGCGCCCTGAAGGGCACCACGGACCTCACCGTGGTCAAGGTGCTGCACCTCGGTGCGGACACCCGCGCGGAGCGGTCCCTGATCGCGGCGTACGAGCGGGCCGGAACGGACCTCTTCCTGCTGGACGCGGTGGCCGGGGACGGCCGGATCGGCAGTACCGGGCAACCGGCGGACTGCGGGGCCGTCATCGAGTTCGCGGACCGCCTCTCGCGGCCCTTCCTGCTGGCCGGCGGCATCTCGGCCGACAACCGGGAGGACTACCGGGCCGTGCTGGACCACCCCCTGTTCCTGGGCATCGACGTGGACACGGCGGCCAGGGACGTCGACGGGCGGCTGAGCACCGATCTGGTCACGGCCGTACGGCGCGGCTGGCACGATCCGAAAGCGAGGGTCTAGATGACGGCCGCGTTCATCGAGGCGCTGCTGGACGCCCGCCGACCGGTGATCATGGAGCTCAAGCGGCAGGACGCCGCCGGACACGACCTGTTCGGTGGCAGGTCGGCCGCCCGTCTGGTCGCCGACTACCAGGACGTCGGCGCACCCTGCCTGTCCGTGGTGACCGGCCGGTGGTTCGGCGGCACCCCGGACCTGCTGCACGAGGTCGTGGCAGCGACGGACCTGCCCGTGCTCCAGAAGGACTTCATCACCCGCCGGAGCCAACTGCACCAGGCCCGCGAGAGCGGCGCGTCCGCGGTCCTGCTCACCGCCGCGCTGCTGCCGCGCGCCACCCTGGGCCACCTGGTCGAGCTCGGCCTGAGCCTGGGGCTGACGCCGTTCGTCGAGGTCACCACCGAGGAGGAGATCGGCCGCGTGCCGCGCGCCGAGGAGTGCGTGGTCGCGGTGAACAACAAGGACATCGCCACCCGCGAACGCGGCGCGGGCGACCTCGGGCGCAGCTCGTCACTCCTGCCCGCGGTGCTGCGCAGCGGCACCCGGTGCCCGGTGAGTGCCGGGGCGATCCGCAGCCCCGACGAGGCCGCCCGCCTGCTCAGTGAGGGCTTCGCCGGCGTGCTCATCGGAACGGGCCTCCTGCGCGCCGCCAGCCTGCCGGCATGGCTGGACGACCTCGACGCCCACCTCGACGCCCGTCCTGGCACCCGCCTCGACCCCCGTCTCGACGCCGGCCGCGAACCGGCTCCACCCGTCCGCCGCCCGGCGGACCCCCCGACCACCGACATCTGGAGGTAACAGCATGGCCAGCGAAGCATCCGAGCAGTGGAAGGTCGTCGTCAACGACGAGGAGCAGTACTCGATCTGGTCCGCCGACCGCGAGTCGCCGGCGGGCTGGCGCGAGGTCGGTGTGCGGGGTGCGAAGGACGAGTGCCTCGCGCACATCGAACACGTGTGGACCGACATGCGCCCCCGCAGCCTGCGCCTGCGGTCCGTCCCGGAGGACGGTGCGCAGTGAACCGGACGCTCGCACCGCACGGTGCGCGCCCGGTGGCCGAGCCCCTGCTCACCACCACCCTGAACCTCCCGGAGTGCCAGGCCCGGGGCTGGGTCGTCGTCGACTCCATGGTCGACGGCCTGGCCCTGGGCGGCACCAGGATGACCCCGACGGTGACCGAGCAGGAGCTGGCCGGGCTCGCCAGGGCGATGACCCACAAGCTGGCACTGGTCGGCCTGCCCATCGGTGGCGCCAAGGCCGGCATCGCACCCGATCCGGGCGCCACCGTCGAACGGCGGGCGGTGATGCGGGGGTTCGGCCGCGCCGCGGCCCCGCTGCTGAACGGCGGGGTGTACCTGGGGTGCGACCAGGGCACCACCTACGCCGACCGGCAGGTCGCCTTCGAGGCCGCCGGGTACGACGTCACCCGCCGCCCCGGCACCACCCGTCTCACCGTCGACTGGGCCGAACTGTGGGACCGCATGGCCGACATCACCGGGTTCGGCGTGGCCGTCGCGGTGCTCGGCGCCCTACGGGCCTCCGGTGCGCGGACCCCGCAGCGCATCGCGATCCAGGGCTTCGGCACCGTCGGGCGCGCGGTGGCCGGCCACCTGGCCGCCCACGGCCACTCGGTGGTGGCCGTGGCCGACGTCCGGGGCACCATCGAGGACCAGCGCGGACTGCCCGTCGCCGAACTCGCCACGCTCACCAGCAGCGACGGCACGATCGACCGGAACCGGCTGCCCGCCCGGGTCACCGTCCACGGGCCCGGCCAGGCGTGGCTGCACGTCGACGCCGACGTGCTGGTGCTGGCGGCGTCCGCCTCCGCGGTCGACGAGGAGGCGGTGCCGGCGGTCCGGGCCGGCCTGGTGGTCGAGGGCGGAAACCTCAGCTGCACCCCACCCGCCCGCCGGTTGCTGCGCGAGGCCGGCCACACCGTCCTGCCGGACGTGGTCGTCAACGTCGGCGGGGCGGCGGCGACCGGGTGCGTGCTCGCCGGGCTGGCCCCGTCCGACCTGCCGCTCCCGCAGTTGTCCGCGTGGCTGCGCGAGTGGGTCTCCAGCAGGATCGCCCGGAACTGCGAGCTGGTGCAGGAGCTGAGCACCTCGGGCAGCGCCGATCCGGTCGCCCAGCTCCTCGGTTCGCGCGGAGCCCCGGTCGGCGCCTCCGAACCGGAGGTACCGGCCGAGCGGTGACCCGCCGGGAGGACGCCCCCTCGCGGCTTCACTCGAACGTGGCTCCACTCGAACGTGGCTTCACTCGAAGCGGACCGCGCCCCCTTCGTGGTTGCTAGCCTCCCGGGATGACCGCGACATTCGACGAAGCCGTCCGCGCCCGGCTGCGGGCACCCAACATCTGGTACGTCGGCACCGTGTTCGCCGACGGAGCACCGCAGGTCAGCCCGATGTGGGTGGATCTGGAGGGCGAGGGGGAACTGACGTTCAACACCTCGGTGGGGCGGGTGAAGGAGGAGAACCTCCGTCGCGACCCGCGCGTCTACCTCTCGCACGCGGACGCCACCGATCCCTTCGACCGCGTGCAGATCAGTGGCGTGGTGGCCCGCTTCGTCGAGGGCGAGGAGGCACGCGACCGGATGGACCGGCTGGCCCGCAAGTACCTGGGCGTCGAGCGCTACGAGTGGACCATGCCGGGTGAGCAGCGGGTCGCGGTGATCGTGCGCGCGCTCAAGGTGCGGCACATCGTCGGGGTGGAGCGCTTCCGTCCCGGCGGGCCCGTCCCCGTCCCTGCCCCTGAGTAGTGCTCCTGCCCTCGCCGCCTTCGCCTCATCAGCGACTCATCAGCGACCGAAGCGACCGAAGCGACTCAAGGTTGGCGGTCAGTGCGCGCATGCGCGGCCGGCCGCGCATGAACCCGGCTCCACTCATCAGGCCTCATCAGGCCCCTCGGGATCGATCATCTAGGCTGGCGCGGTGACTGATGAGCAGGAGCGGGTGCAGCCGTCGGGAGTGTGGGCCACGGCGGTGGGGGTGGCCAGGGTGCGGGCGCTGGAGACCGAGCGGGTGGACGCGTTGTTCCGCGACCCACTGGCCCAGGCCTTCGCCACCGCCGGCGGCCTGTGGCCCTCCTCGCCGCCCCCCGCTGACGAGGCCGCGCGCCGCCGTCGGCTGGCCGTGTCGTACTCCATCGTCATCAGGACGAAGTTCCTCGACGACCTGTTGCAGCGGGCCTCCGCGTCCGGGGTCCGGCAGGTCGTGCTGCTCGGCGCCGGCATGGACAGCCGCGCCTTCCGGATGGACTGGCCCGAGGGCACCCGGCTGTTCGAGGTCGACACCGCCGCGCCACTGGACTTCAAGGCCTCGGTGCTGCGCCAGGAGCAGGCCGTCGCACGCTGCGAGCGGATCACCGTCGCGGCGGATCTGCGGGAGGACTGGCCGGGCGCGCTGGCCGCGGCAGGGCACGACCCGGCCGCGCCGACCGTGTGGATCGCCGAAGGACTGCTGATCTATCTGCCCGAGGACGCGGTGGAGCTGCTGCTGGCCCGGATCAGCGCGCAGTCGGCGGCAGGCAGCCGGATGGGGCTGACCTTGGGCTCGCGCGGCGTGATCGAGCGCTTCGGCGCGGACTCCGTACCGGGCTCGGCGGCGTCCATGTGGGTCTCGGAGATGCCCGACGACCCGGTGGACTGGCTGGCCGGGCACGGCTGGGAGGCCGACACTCACACCCTGCGCGAGCGCGCTGCCGCCTACGGCCGCCCGGTCAACACCCCGCCGCAGCGCGAGGAGCAGCCCGGCGGACTGGTCTCGGCGGTCCGCCGGTAGAGCGCCTCCCGGTTCCCCGGATCATCGATTCCAAGGGGGCCCGATCCACCCAACAGCCGCCCGAACGCTGCCACTTCACGTATGTGCGGGCCCGTGGCCGCCACGTCCAGCGCGTTCCGGCAAAGGGTTCGTCAACGGTCATTCCTTCGCTGCCGAATCCCGCAGGTGGCATGCCCACCGGGTCCGGCCGGACCGGCATTCGCCGTGGTCGGGAGGTGGAGGGGAGTTGGCGAAATCGTGTCCATGGTCGGTCCGGCCCCGTTGACCGCCGGTACGGCCGGGCGGTTGGCTCGCCCCGAGCCGGCCGACGGGGGCGGGAGGCGGCACGGCCCGAGGCAAGGGGAGGACGGTTCAGGTGGAACGGACGAACGCGAGGACCCGCGGCCGGTGGGCGGTACGGGCCGGCAGCGTGCTGGCGGCCGCACTCCTGGCCGCCACCACGGCCCAGGTCCGGGCCCAGGCCGCGCCGCTCCCGGGGGGCACCGTCACGGTGAACGTCGCCCCCGACGGCACCCCGGCCGACGACTGGTCGGAGCCGCTCGGCCTGAGCGCCGACGGCCGCTACGCCCTCTTCACCTCGCTGGCCGCCAACCTGGTGCCCGGCGACACCAACCGCCTGTACGACGTGTTCGTCCGCGACCTGTGGACCGGGCGCACCGAGCGGGTGAGCCTGGCCGACGACGGCAGCCAGCTCGACGGCTCGACCAACCAGGCGGCGATCAGCGCCGACGGCCGGTACGTGGCCTTCAGCACGAACGCCACCGACGTCATCCCGGGGCGGCACGGCGACGGCCGGTTCGACGTCTACGTCCGCGACCGCTGGACCGGCCGCACCGAACCGCTCACCGCGGGCACCGGCGCCGGCAACTCGCTCGACCCGGCGATCAGCGCCGACGGCCGGTACGTCGCGTACACCTCGGACCGCGCCGACCTCGCCCCCGGCACCCGGCCCGGCGTCCAGAACATCCACCTGACCGACCGCCGCACCGGCACCACCCGCCTGGTCAGCACCGGCCGCGACGGCACCGCCGCCGACGGCGGCTCGGTCGAGCCCTCACTCAGCGCGGACGGCCTGACCGTCGCCTTCCGCTCCAAGGCGACCAACCTGCTGCCGACCGCGCCCACGACGGCCGCAACAGCCACGGCCACGGCCGCCACCAAGCCCCCACCCGCACGGCAGCTCTTCCCGCTCTACACCTACGACGCGCGCACCGGCCGGATCCAGGGCGCCAGCATCGACGCCACCGGCACCCTGCGCGACGCCGCCAAGGCCGGACGCCTCAGCCCCGACGGCCGCTTCGCCCTCTTCCGCGTCTTCGAGCGCGAGCAGGACACCGTCCAAGTCCGCCTCTACGCCCGCGACCTGCGGACGGGCACGGTGACCACGGTCTCCGCCGTCGACTCCCAGCCCGCCGTCATGACCGCCGACGACCGCTGGGTCTACTTCGCCTCCGACTCCGCCGCTCTCGTCCCCGGCGACACCAACGGCGTCGCGGACGTCTTCCGCCGCGACCTGTGGACCGGCCGGATCGAACGCGTCAGCACGGCGGCCGACGGCAGCCAACGGCCCGGCGCCTCCACCACCCCCAGCGTGGACGCCCTCGGCACGACGGTCCTGTTCAGCACCCTGAACGGAACCGGCGCGGAGCTCCTGGCCCGCCGCCTGCCGCCACTCTGACTTCGATCGAACTCCCCTCTCCGACACTTCCGATGACGGCGACGGTGCAACGCGCCGGAGAGGGTCCAATTCGGTTGAGCGGCCGACACGATCCTGGTAGCAATGTGACATGATACAAGGACTCAAGGTCGCCCTTCGCGCGCGCCACGAAAGCGACGTCGCCGTTCTGCAAACCGAGCTGTACGACGACGTCGCCACCCGCTCCCGGGCCGACACCCGCCCCTGGCGGCCCATCTCGCCGGGCACGGCAGACTCCCCCTACGCGCCGACCCCGCCCTCGGAGGACGCGGCCTGCTTCTCCGTACTGGAGCTGGCCTCAGGGGAGTTGGCCGGGGAGGCCGTGCTCTGGGGCATCGACACCCACAACCGCACAGCCCACCTCGGGATCGCCCTACGCCCCGGCCTGCGCGGCCGGGGCCTGGGCACGGATGTGGTCAGGGTGCTCTGCCAGTACGGCTTTGCGATACGCGGCCTGCACCGGCTTCAACTGGAGACCCTCGCCGACAACACCCCGATGATCGCGGCCGCCCGCAGGGCCGGCCTCACCCTGGAGGGAACCCTCCGCCGATCCGCCTGGGTGTGCGGCGAGTTCGCGGACGAGGCCGTCCTCGGGCTCCTCGCCGACGAGTGGAGGCCATGAGGCTCGCCGCAGCACCGCCCTACCAGTCGCGGACGGATTCGCAGCCCTCGATCAGGCCGTCGCCGGCCCAGGCCAGATCGGCTTCCGACTCGGCTGCAGCCTCGGTGATGATGGCGCCGAGCGCGTCGTAGAGCTCTTCGCGCTCAACGGTCTCGATGAATCCGGCGCGCGCGTCGAGCTCGTTGAAGGCTTCGCCGAACTGCTCCCCGAGCTCGACGAGCCTCGGCGTCAGGACGTCCGCCGAATCCCCCGAAGCCCCCGAAGCCAGCACAGCCAGCACCGCGCGCCGCGTCGCCCTGTACTGCGCCAGCGCCTTCTTGTAGACCGCGGCGCTGATCTGCTCGCGGCCGTCCCAGTTCCGGAGCGGATTGTTGAGGTTCTCGGCGAGCCACTGGGGCTTGCGGGGCTTGGCGACCGTGAGGTAGACGCCCTGGCGCTCCTCGGGCCGCCAGAGCCTCCTCATCGCCGTCGCATACTCCGCGGGGACACTGACCAGTTCCAACTCCTCCAGCGCCGGAACACGCCCCGGCAGGAGGCAGTCCGCCTCGACCATCCCGAAGACGTCGGAGAGCCTGAGGTGCTTCAGCGAAGTCAACTCGTTGAGGCTCGATGCCGATGACAAGGTCACCGGCCCGCTGAGCGTCAGGCCGGTCAGCGCGGGATACCGCTCGACGAGCCGCGCACAGTCCAGCGATTCCACAGCCCGAACGTTCAGCCGACGCGTCTCCTCGTCAGGATCTGCGGGCCCCGCGGGAGAGTCGTTCAACTCAGCGCCGGTGATGCTCTTCGCCCACGGGTCACGCCACTGCGACTCGTCGCCCTGCCGTCGGCGCCGCGCCAGGGCCAGATCGAGCCCCATGCCCCACCCGAACGCGTAACTGTTCGGCGGCTGGCCGTGCAGCAGCGGCAGCGTCCCGATGACCTTGCAGCTCCGAGGGAGCACCCACTCGTAGGAGCAATGCGCCGGACCGAAAGGACCCCAAAGCGGCACGACTTCGCCGAGCTCCGCCACGGACATCGGCTCCGGGCCGGACCAGTCGAGGTGCAGGACGCCCGCGCGCTGGTGGTCCGGGTCCAGATCGGTGATCTGTGCCGCTGTCCACTCGCCGAGGTACTCGGAGAACGCCGCGACGACATCGCCCGGGACGATGGGCCTGGGAGGTGCTGGTTCCTTGACAGTAGCCATGCCCCGCACACTATTCGGCACCACCCACAACGACGTCCGCATCGTTTCGCGGGGGCCTTGCCAGACACTACGGTCGCCGTACTATGGTGTGGGACGTGAAGAACAAACGCTCCATGCAGGAGCCGACCTTCCTGCTCCTCACCGCTCTGGCCGACCGGCCCCGGCACGGCTACGCGCTCGGGGACGAGGTCGCCGCGATCTCCGAAGGCCGGGTACGGCTCGGCGCCGGCAGCCTGTACGGCACCCTCGACCGGCTCCTGGCCGAGGGACTGATCCGCGTCGAGCGCGAGGAGACGGTGGACGGGCGCCCCCGGCGCGTGTTCGCCCTCACCCCGGACGGTGAACAGTCGCTCAGGAACGAGGCCGAACGCCTGCGCTCCGCACTGCGCGAGGCCGACCGGCGCCTGACCCAGACCTGGACCCGTCCCGCAGGAGGCACGGCATGACCTCGAAGCACCCCTTGAACACGCGCCTGCTGCAACGGGCCCTCCGGCTGTACCCGGCCTCCTACGGCGCCGGTGCACTCGCGGAGGTCGCCGACCTCGCCCAGCACCGGATCGCCGGCTCCGGCCCCGCGACGGGACTGCGCGAGGTGGCCGACGTCGCCGGGCACGGGGCCCGGCTCCGACTGGGCATGGTCTCCCACCGGCCGCCGGGCCGGGCGTTCGCCACCGCGGCGCCGCTCGCCGCGATGCTGGCCGGAACGTACGCGGCGACCTACCTGTGGCGGAACCTGCGGCTCGCCATCAGCCCCGAGTCCCCTGGCTTCCCCGCCGGAGCCCCGGCGGGAGGCGCGATCCTGGCGGCGACGTCGCTGCTCGTCCCCGCTGTGCTGACGGCGTGCGCGGTCGTGGCCGGCCGCTGGTCGGCCGCACGGGCCCTGGCCCTGGTGTCGCTGGTACTGGCACCGCTGTTCTACGCCATGTGCCGCCTCGGGCTGCTCGACCTGGACTTCCGCACCGCGGCCGAACTCGGCCTCGGCCCCCGGGGGTTCGGGCTGATCGCGCTCAACACCCTCGTCCTCCTGGTCGCCCCGCCGGACCGGACCCGCAGGACCGGTGCCGGGCTCTGGCTGGTCGCCGCCATGGTCACGGCCCTGGGCATCGGCGCCACGATCACCGGCGAGTCCGCCGAGCGGCTCCTCACCTCCGGCTTCGGCACCTGGGCCCCGCTCGCCACCGGCGCCGCCCTGGCCTTCACCGCCCGGACGGCCGGGAACGCGGCCCTGGCCGCGACCGTCCTGGCGGCACCGCCCGTACTCACCCCCGTACTCCTCGGCGGCCACGCGTCGGTCGCGGCGATGGTGCCTCAGCTCCTCATCCCGTCCGCCTTCGGCTACCTGACGGCCCGAAGCGCGATCCTCCTCATCGGCCGCCTCCCCCGACGGGGCCGCCTCTCCCGCCCCTGACCGGCTCCGCCCCCCCCGGGGTGAGCCCAGCCGGCCGGAACTCGGCGAAGGCCCGCGAGCCGAGGTGCTGCAACGATGCCGGTAGGTCCGGACATCGGCCTGTCGGAACAGCCGTTGTGATGTCGAGGCGCTCGCCCTGGAACTGACGGCCACCGAGGTACCACCACCCGACTCCATCCGCGACCGGGGCGACCGGACGTGACGGCGAGTTCCGCGGGCGGCGCCGGCCGCCACCGGGTGGACTCGGCGAGCATCGAGCCCGACCACCTCACGTGCTTTCGCGTCCACCGATTCGTCGAGCTGACCTGACCAGTCGCCGGCGCGGAGAAGGTCTGCGAGGTACGGCTCGGCGAGTCGGATGGACACGGCCGCAGCGCCTGGGCCCGGCCGGGTGTCAGGGGTGGTAGTCGGTGAGGGTGTGGGTGGGGGTCCAGCCCTGGGTGCGGGCGCGGGTGAGGTCGAGGACGACGCTGCGGGTGAGGAGGTCGACGGTGTAGGGGGTGAGGCCGGGGATGCGGGTGGTGCGGGCGGCGAGGCGGGCGAGGGGTGCGGGGAGGTGGGTGATGCGGGCGGGGAGGCGGTGGGCGGTGAGGACGTGGCGCAGCGCGTCGTCGCGGCGGTAGGGGGTCGCGTCGGCGATGTTGTAGGCGCCGGGCGGCCAGGGCGGGGCGCCGGTGAGGCCGAGGGCGGACAGGCAGGCGTCGGTGAGGTTGGCGACGGCGGTGAGGCTGAGCGGGATGTCGCGGCCGGGCAGCGGGAGCAGGCCGTGCCGGGCGCGGGCGAGCAGTTGGGGGACGAGGTGGGGGTCGCCGGGGCCGTAGACGGCGCGGGGGCGCAGGACGACGGCGCCGGCCGCGAGGGCGAGGCGTTCGGCGGCGGCCTTGGTGCGGCCGTAGGCGTTGAGGTGGCCGGCGGCGGTGGGGTGGTCCTCGGTGACGGCGGTGGCAGCGAGGGTGGCGGCGGTGCGCGGGTCGTAGACGCTGGCGCTGCTCACGTGGACGAGGGGCCGGCCGGCGGCCGCGCGCAGGACGCGTTCGGTGCCGGTGACGTTGACGGCGTGCTGGTGGGCTTCGGCGGGATCGCCCGGGGGCAGGTCGGCGACGGCGGCGGCGCAGTGGACGACGAGGTCGGCGCCGGTGAAGTCGGGCGCGCCCTCGGTGGCGTCCCAGGGGCGGTGGTGGCCGACCGGGCCGGGGCGGCGGCCGTGACAGGAGACTTCGAGGCCCAGGGCGGCGGCGGTGCGGGCGAGGTGGGCGCCGCAGAAGCCGGTGGCGCCGGTGATGGCGAGGTGCATCAGGATCTTCCCCGTCGGACGGTGAGTTCGGCGTAGCCGGGCAGGGCGCTGCGGCGGTCGACCCGGGCGCGGGTGACGACCGGGTGGTGGGGGGCGAGCGCCAGGAGGAGGTCGGCGAGCAGGGCGCGGGCCAGGCCGGCTCCGGGGCAGGCGTGCGGGCCGGCGCCGAAGACGGCCTGGGTGGCGGCGGGATCGTCGGCCGGGCCGCGGCGGTGGGCCCGGGCGGCGTGCCGGGCGACCAGGACCAGCCGGTCGCCGGCCCGTACGGGGTGCCCGGCGAGGGTGGTGTCGGCGGCGGCGACCCGGGGCAGCAGCGGGGACGGGGCGGTCAGGCGCAGGAGTTCGGCGGCGAGGCGGGGTGCGGTCGTCTCGCTCACGGTCGGCCAGAGCCCGGCGTCGGCGCACCAGGCGACGGCCCGGGGCAGGGCGGCGACGGTGGTGTTCACGGCGGCGACGGCCACCATGGCGTCGCGTGCGCCGCGTGCGCCGCGTGCGTCGGGCGCGTCGGGCAGCAGGGCGGCGAGCCGGGCGGCGGCGTCGACCGTGGCGGCGGCCGCGTCCGGGCCGCGGCGGCGGGGGCCGGGGAGGTGGTCGCGGGCGGCGTGGGCGGCGACTTCGGCCGCGGCGTGGGCGAGGTGGTGCGGGCAGGACTGCGCGCCGGTCAGGGCGGCGGCCGTGACACCGGCCAACTCACGTGCCAGTGCCACGAGTTCGATCTCGCCCGCGGCCAGGCCCGGGATCCGCTTCGCGAGCACGGCCTGCCAGTGCGGACGGATCCGTTGCTGTGCGGCGGTGTCGAGGCCGCCGGCCAGGGCGCGGCGGGCGTTGCGGTGTTCGGCGCCGCTCTGGTCGAACAGCAGTCCGCCGTCGGTGAGTTCGGCCGCCGCGCCGCCGGTGGTGCCGGGTGCGGTGCGGTCCAGCGGGACCTTGGTGAGCGCTTCGCGGTAGGCCTCGGTGCCGTGCACCAGCACGGTGCGGCCGAGCCGGACCACCGGGCGGCGGCGGGTGGCGGCGAGCAGGGCGAAGAGCAGGGGGTGGCTGCACAGGTAGACCCGGCGGTCCCGGCAGCGGGCCCGGCGGGCGGCGGCGGGTGCGGGCGGCGGCGGGGGTGTCCGTACGCTCACCGGTGCGGTCATGGGGTCGGTCACCGGGCCAACTCCCGTGCGCAGTGCGCGGCGGCCGCCGCCCGGTCGGGCTTGCGGGAGCGGCCCGCGAGCGGGACCTCGCCGAACAGGACGGCGTCCGGCCGGGCCGCTGCCATCCGGTCGAGCGGCCCGCGCAGGGCCTCGCGCAGGCGTCGCGGGTCGGTGCCCGGCGCCGGCTGGACGAGGGCGACCAGCCGCTCGTCGCCGTCCCCGGCCGGAACGCCGACCAGGACGGCGAGTTCGACACCCGGCAGGTGCAGCGTCGGTTCGTACAGGCCGGGGTAGATGTTCTCGGCGCGGCGCAGCACCATGTCCTTGAGGCGGCCGGCGAGGACGATCCGTCCGTCGGGGGTGAGGGCGGCGCGGTCGCCGGTGCGCACCCAGGGGTCGGGGTCCTCGCCGAGGTAGCGGTGGCGGGCGCCCGGGCCGGTGAGCAGCAGTTCACCGCCGGTGGCGATCCGGGCGCGGACGCCGGGCAGGGGAGCTCCGACCAGGTCGCCGTCCCCGTCGTGGGCGCTCTTGTCCGCCTCCTCGACGGCGGCGGCCGGGAACAGTTCGGTGAGCGCGTAGACGCTCCAGGCCTGGTGGGCGCCGGACTGTTTGACCCGGCGCAGCAGGGCGGCGTCGGCGGGGGCGGAGCCCGTCCAGACCCGGCCGGTGAAGCGGGCCCCGGCGGCGAGGGCGGCGCGCAGTTGCGGTGGGGTGAGGTAGGTGTGGGCGGGGTCGAGCCGGGCGAGTTGGCGGCCGAGCGCGGCGGGGCGGCGGGCGGGCAGCACGACGGCGGCGCCCGCGGCGAGGGCCGGGACGAGGACGAAGAACGTCCCGCCGAGGACGACCGTCCCGGGACGCGGGTCGACCAGGTCGGCGACGGTGCGCAGCCCGGCGGCCAGCCCGTCCCGGGTGTGGACGACGGCGCGCGGGCGGGCGGTGGTGCCCGAGGTGAAGACGATCACCGCGTCCGTTTCCGGGCCGCCGTCAGGCCGGGCGGGCGGGGTCGCGCCGGCAGGGCGCAGGTGCGGCGCGCAGCCGGGCAGGCGGCGGCCCAGGGTGGCGACCGGCCCGAGCGCGGTGAGGCGGGGCAGGGCGAGGTCGGCGCGGCGGGCGAGCGGCCCGGCCCAGCCGGCCACCGCCTGGGCGGCGGCGTCGGCGAGGACGAGATCGGGGCGGGCCAGGGTGAGCCGGGCGGCGAGCACGTCGGGCCCTGCGGTCGGGTCGAGGACGGCGATGCGCAGGCCCAGCCGGTGCGCGGCGAGCATGACGGCCAGTGCGCGCGGCCCGGGCCGGACGGCGACGCCGACGGTGGCGCCGGGGCCGAGGCCGTGGGCGTGCAGCGCGGCGGCGTAGCCGTCGGCCAGGTCGGCGAGTTCGCCGCGGCGGATCACCGGGCGGACGGTGCCCAGGCGGGTGTGGCGCAGGACGGCGGGCCGGTCGGGGTGGTCGGTGCGCAGGGCGTGGGTGAGCCGGTCGAGCATGGCGGGGTCCTTCGGCGGGCTGCGGAGCGGAACGGAGCGGGTCCGGTCGGGAAAGGGTCGGCAAGGAGCGAGGCGCGCGCGGCGCCGGGCGCACGGGGCGCGCGCGGGCTGTCAGCGCACGTCGACGGCGCGCGGCCCCGCGCCGCGCTCCAGGTACCAGCGCGCGGTGCCCACCACGCCGTACGCGCGGATGCGCCGGGTGGAGTTCTGCACCACCATGTCGCGGCGGCGCACCACCGCCGCGGTGTGCCGGCGGACCCTGTTGAGGAACGCCCGGTCGGTGGGTGAGGGCCGCCGGGGCATGCCGCCGACGGCGAGGTAGAGCTCGGCGGTGATCGCCATGTTGTTGCCCGCGTGCATCCGGTACGGGGTCAGGTAGCCGTGTCGGCGGCGGTGGGCGGGCCGGATCCGGCCGAAGAAGGCGCCGAGCGCGACCAGCGCCAGGAACACCGCGCGCCCGGCCGGGCCGTGCTCGTCGTGGCGGGCGGTGACCCGGCCGCAGACCAGCCCGCCGGAGGCGACCAGCCCGGCGCGGGCCGCGGCCGTCCACCCGGGTTCGGGCAGGCAGTCGGCGTCGGTGCGGGCGAGCAGGGTGGCGCCGTGGGCGATGGCGTGCCGGAAGGCGGTGTCCACCGCGGAGCCGACGCCCTTCTCCGACTCGACCACCACCTCGACCGGGAACGGCGCGTGGGCGGCGAAGGCGCGCGCCAGGGCGACGGTGCCGTCGGTGGAGCCGTTGTCGGCGACGAGCAGGGTGAAGTCGCGGTCGCGCTGGGCGGCGAGGGCGCGCAGCACGCCCTCGATCCGGGCCTCCTCGTGGTAGGCGGGGACCACCACCCACAGGTCGGTCCTCACGCTGCCTCCCAGACCATGGTCATGAGGCTGACGCCGCCGCCGAGCCCGATCAGCAGCACCTTGTCGCCGGGCGCCAACGTGTCGCGTATTCGGTCGAGTTGCACGCCCAGCGTGGCACTGGCGACGTTGCCGAGTTCCGGCACCGTCAGGACCAGCTTCCCGGCCGGCACCCCGGTCAGCTCGACGAAGCGTTCCAGGTAGGGGATCGTCACCTGGTGCACCAGCACCCGGGCGTAGTCGTCCCAGCCGAGGCCGGTGCGGGCGGCGAGCCGGGCCAGGGCGGCGGGGCCGATCTCCTCGAAGATGCCGCGCAGTTCCTTGCCGCCGCCCCGGAAGTAGCTGTACTCGTCGCCGCGCGGGTGGCGGGAGCCGCCGCCGGGGATGCCGCCGGCCGGCCAGTGCTCGGAGGCCGTCTCCGTCCCGACGTCGAGGATGCCGCCCCGATCCACGGCCTCGACGACGACGGCCGCCCCGGCATCGCCGAAGGTGTAGCCGGCGAAGCCGTCCCGGAACTCCGCCGGGGAGGACGGCGTGCGGAGCATGGCCCGGCTGGGCGTCTCGCCGGTGACGACCAGGGCACGCCGGGCCCGGCCGGCCAGGATCATCGCGCGGGCCAGGTCGATCCCGTTGAGGAAGCTGTTGCAGGCGTTGCTGACGTCCAACGCATGTGCACGGGTGCCGAGTTCGGCCTGCACGATGTGGGCGGTGGCGGGCTCGCACACGTCCCGGGTCGCGGAGGCGAACAGCAGCAGGTCCACGTCCTGCGGGCGCAGCCCGCGGGCGGCGAGGGCGCGCCTGGCGGCGCCGACCGCGAGGGTGGAGGCGTACTCGCCGTCGGCGGCGAAGTGCCGGGTGCGGATGCCGGTCGCCTTCTCGAACATCCGCTCCGGCAGGGCGAGTCGGCCACCGGCGGTGACCTCGTCCTGGAGCTGCTGGGAGGTGAGCCGACGGGCCGGCAGGTGGGAGCCGACGGCGGTGATGCCGATCCTCGGTGTTGCTGCTGGGTGCATGCCCCCATGCTCCGGCGGCACGGCCGGGCCGGCCTGAGTACGGGTACTCAGGCCGGCCCGCCGGGCTACCCGATCACGTCTGTGCAGATGGACGAGGGACGGCTGCCGGGACTCCGGCGCCTGCAGCACCTGCGGTGCCGTCACCGGTCCGGGTGGCTCCTCGCCGCAGGGACCGACCAACTTCGCGTTACAGCCCCGCCGAGACCCCGAGCCCTGCCATGATCGGCACGTTGCGTCTCGTAGATCCTCGATCCTCGGAAAACCAGGAGTGGCTGTGGCAGAGCGGCAGAACGGCACGGTGAAGTGGTTCAACGACGAGAAGGGCTACGGCTTCATCACCCCGGAGTCCGGAGCGGACCTGTTCGTTCACTTCCGGGCGATCCAGGGAAGCGGCTTCAAGTCCCTGGTTGAGGGCCAGAAGGTGACCTTCGTGGCGGTCCAGGGCCAGAAGGGGCTCCAGGCCGACGAGGTCCAGGTGGCGGAGTAGGAGCAGTTCCTCCCCTTCCTCCCCTTCCTCCCCCGGGCCCCGGTCCGAACGGGAGATGCGGGAGATGCGGGAGATCGAGTCCTGGGCGGCCTCCGTTCGATCGGGGCCGCCCAGGCCGTTCTGGACGTTCTGGACGGCTCGCCGGGCGGTCAGCCGCCCGACGTCTCGACGGTCACCGCGACTGAGCGGTCCTGGAGGGCGGCGGCGGTGAACTCCACTTCGACGAGCGTACCCGCCAGACCAGCCGTCTTCAGCTCAACGGCCATCGCCCGTGCCTGCGCCAGTGCCAGCCCGTGGGCCTCGCGCAGGGCTCGCAGCACCGGGACGAGGCTCAGCTCGGGCTGTACGAGGTGAAGGCGCGCCAGTCCGTGCTCCGCCAGTAGCGCCTGGCGGATCTCCTCGGGTGTCGGCCCGCCGTCGTCCTCCTCGCACCAGGCCGCAGGGCAGGTCCGGCAGGAGGCCTCGGTACCCCAGCACAGCCGTCCGCGGTCCAGGAACTGGCCGACATCGCGGACCAGCGCACCGCCGCAGTCCGCGCATCGTGTCGTGATCTTCGCACCCTGAGTGATCATCAGACTCCCCGCCGTCGCTCGTCGTTGCGCGGATCGTCCCGCATCTACGCGTGCCCGTCGACCATCGACTATCGCCCATCGACCGTCGTTCCTCGGCGAGGCCTCAGCCGCGCCGGGTGCCGGCCGGCCGGTTGCGGTGGCGGCCGACGGTGCCGACGCGTTTGAGGGTCCGGACGATCGGGGCGGTCTCGACCGTGTCGACGCCCGGGAGGGCGCCGAGACGGTCGGTCAGGTAGTCGTACAGGTACTCGTCGTCGGGGCAGAGGACGGCGGCGAGGAGGTTGGTCCGCCCCGTGGTGGCTGCGGCGTAGGCGACTTCGGGGTGTTCGGCCAGGGCTTCGCCGACGGCGGCGAGGTGCGAGGGCCGCACCGACATCCAGATGGCGGTGGTGGTCGGGCTGCCCAATAGCCGCTCGTCGACGTCCACGACGAAGAAGAGCGCTCCGGCCGCGCGCAGGTGGGCGATCCGGCGGCGCACCGTCGACTCGTGGCAGCGGCCCTCGGCGGCCAGCGCCGCGTACGTCGTACGGCCGTCGCGGGCCAGGGCGGCGAGCAGCGTGTGGTCGAGGTCGGTGAGCTCCAACGGCGACGGCGACGACGACAGCCGCCCATCGGGGGGCGGGAACGTTGGGGGTGGGACGGCAGGAGGCGGGAACGCGGGGGCGAGCGCGTCCCGCTGGTCCTGGTCCAGCTCGCAGGTCAGGGCGCCCCAGGTGGTCGGGCCGCCCTTGAACAGCCGCAGCACGCGCTGCGCGGTGATCGAGGTGACCCCCGGGAGCCGATCGAGCAGGTGCACCGGCGCGTCCTGGGCGCGGTCCCGGTGCGCCACCAGATGGCAGATGATCTCGGTGGCGCCGGAGGCGAGCTGGACCCACCGCGTGTCCTCCCGCGCGGCCAGGGCCCGGGCCAGGCCGAGCGACGCGCCGGGGGCGGACTGCAACCGCAGCGCCCACACGGTCTGCCCGACCGGCCGGGGGTTGAGCCTGCCGATGACGCGCAGCCCGGCGCTCTCGCACAGCGCGGCGTAGCGGCGGGCGACGACCTGCTCGGAGACGCCCAGCACCGAGGCGATCCGACGCAGGGGGGCGCGCCCGTCGATCTGGAGGGCGTGGATCAGCCGGAGATTGAGGGATTCCACGGATCCAGACCCTACCCGGGGCGGTATCCGGCACGTACGCTCGGACTCGTTGCGCCCGCTCGCGGCCGATCCGGATCATCGGTGCGCAGGCCGACGCGGCACCTGTCCGCGCGGAACTGCGATCCCCGTGGCGGCCGCGCCGCGGCTCGGCCGCCACCCGCGAGGAAGAGGAGGAGGGGAGACCCGGGCACACCACCCGGCTCCCCGACGGCAGATGAGCGCATTCCGTGATCTTCGGCATTACATCGACCACCTGACCGAGGTCCTCGGGAAGGACGAAGTCCTCCAGATCGACGGCGCCGACCGGGACCTGGACATCGGAGGCATCACCGAACTGCTGGCGGAGCGGGAAGGCCCCGCCCTGATGTTCGACAACATTCCGGGATTCCCCACGGGGTACCGGGTGTTCACCAACTTCATGGGGACGCCCGCCCGCACCGCGGTGGCGCTCGGGCTGCCGCACGACACCGCCGAGCTCGACATCGTGCGGGCCTGGAAGGACCTCAGCAAGCGGATCGAGCCCGTTCCCCCGGTGGAGGTCGCCACCGGCCCGGTCCTGGAGAACGTCCTGGTCGGCGAGGACGTGGACCTCGGGATCTTCCCCACCCCGCGCTGGCACGACAGGGACGGCGGCCGCTACATCGGCACCGCCTGCATGGTGATCACCCGTGACCCCGACAGCGGCTGGGTCAACGTCGGCACCTACCGGGCCTGCGTCCAGGGCCGCGACCGGTTGTCGCTGTGGATGCTCGGCAACCGGCACGCCAAGGCGATCGCCGAGAAGTACTGGGCGCGCGGCCGGACCTGCCCGATCGCCGTGGTGGTCGGCCAGGACCCGATCCTGTCGACCGCCGCCGCGATCGCCGCACCGTCCGGGATGTCGGAGTACGACCTGGCGGGCGGGCTGCGCGGGGAGGGCGTCGAGGTCCTGTACGCGCCGGGCAGCGAGCTTCCGATCCCGGCGCACGCCGAGATCGTGATCGAGGGCGAACTGCCGCCGGTCGAGGAGGAGTCCGTCCTGGAGGGCCCCTTCGGGGAGTGGACCGGCTACTACACGCACTCGGGCCAGGAGACCGTCGTCCGGGTCACCCGGATCCTGCACCGCGACGACCCGATCATCCTGGGCGCACCGCCGATGCTGCCGACCATCCCGGCCGGCGACCAGGCCGTTCCGCTCTACTCGGCGTCGCTGACCTGGGACCACCTGGAAGCGTCCGGCGTGCAGAACGTCAAGGGCGTGTGGGCCTACGCCCGGCAGCTCCTGATGGTCGTCTCCATCGAGCAGACCGGCGCGGGGGACGCCATGCACGCGCTGCTGGCGGCGGCCGGGCGCAAGCGCACGGGCGGCATGGAACGGTACTTCGTCGTGGTCGACGAGGACATCGACATCACCGACATCAACCACGTGCTGTGGGCGATGTTCACCCGCGTCCACCCGACCGAGTCCATCCAGGTCCTGCGCGCGCCGACCACCGCCATCGACCCGCGGCTCGCACCCGACAAGCTCGCCGCCGGCGACCTGTCGATGGGCATCGTGCTCATCGACGCGTGCAAGCCGTTCGCGTGGAAGGACCGGTACCCGCCGGCCAACCGCGTCGACCAGGCCACCCGCGAGCAACTGCGCGAACGGTGGGCGGGCGTCCTGGCGCTGTAGCCCGCCGGAGGGGAGGGGGCCCGGTGCGCCCCCTCCCTCACCCTCCCCTCCGGTCCTCCCCCCCCTTCACCCCTACGCCAGGAGCACATTGTGCCCGCCACACCCCCCACCACCCGCCTCGTCATCGGAGTCACCGGCGCCACCGGCGCCCCGATCGCCGCCCGCCTGCTACAGGTCCTGCGCGAGGCACCCCAGGTGGAGACCCACCTCGTCCTGAGCACCTGGGCCCGCTCCACCATCGAGGTGGAGACGCCCTACAGCGCCCGGCACTTCACCGAACTCGCCGACGTGACACACAAGTTCGGCGACCTCGGCGCCACCATCTCCTCCGGCTCCTACCCGGTCGCGGGCATGGCCATCGTCCCGTGCAGCATGAAGACGCTCGCGGCCGTCCGGCACGGCATGGCCGACAACCTCATCACCCGCGCCGCCGACGTCACCCTCAAGGAACGGCGCCCACTGGTCCTCGTGCCCCGGGAGACGCCCCTCAACGAGATCCACCTGGAGAACATGCTCGCGCTCTCCCGGATGGGCGTACGCATCGTCCCCCCGATGCCGGCCTTCTACGACACCCCGAACGGCATCAGCGACCTCGTCGACCACATCGTCATGCGCATCCTCGACCAGTTCGACCTCCCCGCAGGCACCGCCGACATCGCAGAACGCTGGCAGGGCCTGGCCGACACCCGCCACCACCACCCCGCCTCCTAGCGCCGCGCGGCACACCCGCCCGCTACGAAAAACCACAGCGCTGGTCGCAGCCACCCACAATGTGGCCGCGACCAGCGCTTTCCGGAATCAGTCGAGGATGGCGTCGATCTCCACTTCAACGAGCCATTCGGGATCGATGAAGCGTGAGACCTCAACGACGGTGCAGACCGGACGGACCGACGCGAACCGCTCCCCGTGCGCTCGCGCGGCCTCCTTCCAACGCGTCACATCGGTGAGCATGAGACGGGTCCGCACAACGTCCCCCAACGATGCCCCCGCCTCCTTCAGCGCGGCCTCCGCAATGTCCAGACACCTGACAGTCTGGGCGTACACATCGCCCTTCCCCACGGTCGTCCCACCGTCCCCGATGGGAGCAGTCCCCGCGACTGCAACGTGTGACCCCTTGCGGACTGCCCGGGAAAAGCCGATCTGAGGTTCGAGAGGCGAGCCGGAACTGACTATCTGCCGATGATCCATCGCACCATGCTCCCAGAGCACCGCACATCTGAAAACAGGCCCTCCACCGGGCACTTCGCCCCTGAAGCAGCCCATCCCCCGCGCCTGCGGGGATGGCTACTTCCCGCCGATCGGAATCGTGCTCCACCCGGAGCAATCCCCGCGCGTGCGGGGCCGATCCATTGATTTCGGCCGCCACGCCTCCTTCGGGGGAGCAATCCCCGCGCATGCGGGGCCTACGCTTCGTGACCTGCGAGTCTATCGGCGGGAGCGGGCTGAGAGGATCAGTCCGTCGAAGTCGACGGGCTTCCAGCGGTCCTTGCCGGCGGTGCGGACGGTCCAGCCCTGTTCGTTGGTGGCGGGTTCGACGAGGACGGCTTGGCCGTCGCCGATGCGGGTGGCGAGGAGGTCCCAGAGGCGGTCGCGGATGCGGCGGCTGGGGGTGCCGACGAAGACGCCGGCGTTGACTTCGACCATCCAGCGGGTGAGGTGGCCGCGCAGGCCTTCGGGGGCGGCGATGAGGATGATGACGGTCATGGGCTGTCCGTGTCCTGGGTGAACTCCGGGCCGATGATGGCCAGGTGTTCGTCTCCCATTCCTGGGTCGGAGACCGGGGGCGTCGGCGTGCCTTCCGTCCCGGACCAGTTGACGCCGCCCTGGACCGTGCCGACGCGTTCGTCCCAGAGTTCGTTGACCTCGACGTCCGGCATCTCGGTGCCGTCCGGGCTGAGGAGGGCCTTGACGTCGTTCACGATGCGGCCGAGCAGTTTGTCCTCGGCGATGCGGTCGCGCAGGCCGAGCCGGGCGTCGCGCTCCTCGGTGTGGCCCTGCTTGGCGAGGTCGAAGGCGAGGGGGATGGTGTATTCGGCCTTGTAGAGGTCCGCGATGTCGAGGACGAACGAGGTCGCCAGGCCGGTGTGGACGAAGCCGAGGCCGGGGCTGGCGCCCAGGCCGGTGATGACCGCGTGGCAGATCCCGTAGAGCGCGGCGTTGGCGGCCGACAGGAGGCGGTTGAGGTCGTCGCCGGCGGCGTGGGCGTCGCCGGCCTTGTAGACCCGGCCGTTCCAGGGAACACCCGTTCGGCGGGACTCGGCCTGGTAGAGCTTGCGGATGCGGGCGCCCTCGCGACCGCGCAGTTGCTGCATGGTGGCGGCGCTGACGTCCTCGCCGGGGAAGCGCATGCGGTACATGGTCCGGGCGACGGCGAGGCGTTCCTTGGTGCGGCTGACCAGCCAGGCGTGCCGGTTGAGGAGGGCCGCGCCACGGCTGGGGCCGAGTCCTGCGGCGTACATCCGCACGCCCTGCTCGCCGACCCAGCACACGGTGGTGCCGGAGTCGGCGAGCAGGTTGACGGCGCCGTGGGTGATGCGGGTGCCCGGGCCGAGGAGCATCACGGCGACCATGGCGGCCGGGACGCGGACGGTCTCGCGCTTGTTGATGACGACGACGGCGTTCTCGTCGCGGTCGATGTGGCTGCGCTCGACGTAGACGCTGGAGACGCGGTCGGCGAGGCGGTGCAGGTCGTGGGGGTGGGCTTTCCACCAGATGTCGGCCATCGGTCAGTGGTGTCCGGTCGGCAGCGGGGCGAGGGTGAGCAGGCCGCAGCCGTAGGCCTTGGAGGGGCCGATGCCACCGAGGAGGGCGGCCTGGAGGAGCCCTGGGTCGGTGATGCGCAGCCGGCCTTCGAAGGTGGCGGTGGTGAGGGTGACCGGGCTGCGGGTGCCGGGCTTGGTGAAGGTGTTGCGGCTGCGGTCGGTGATCCGGGCCTCCCGGGCGGGCTGCTGCGCCTCTGCGGGGGTGTCCGAGGCCGGCGGTTCGAGGCCCGGGGCCGCGCTGTCGGTGCGCGCTTCGGGGATGGTGAAGCCCCAGCGCTGGGTGCGTTCGAGGAACCAGGTGAGCTGCTGGGCGGCGGTGCGGTGGGCCATGCGGTAGGAGCGGTGGTGGAGTTCGGCGGCGGTCTTGGTGCGGTGCGGGCTCGCCTTGGCGGGCTTGGAGGTGTTCTGGACGGGGCTGGCCTTGAGCCGGAAGGCGAATTCGCGGCCGACGGCGAGCTGGGCGAGCAGCGGGCTGTAGTCGCGGACCGCGTAGTGCTCGCCTTCGGCGTCGGGCCAGCCCGCCTGTTCGACGATGTGGGTCCAGTCGGGTTTGGAGGGGGTGAGGACCAGCAGCGTGGGGCGGCGCGGGTGGTCGGCGTCGAGGCGCCAGAGGATCCGGTCGCCGGCGGCGGGGTCGGGGATGCCTGCGGTGACGGCGCCGTGCAGGGCGCGGGGGTTGGCGAGCAGGGTGCGGCTGGCGGCGCGCAGGGGGTTGATGCGGACGCGGGAAAGGTAGGTCATCTGGTCACCAGCCCAGCAGGGCGAACGGGTCGTGGCCGCCGGCCGCAGTGGCCGGTTGGGCGGTCGTGGTGGGCGCGGCAGACAGGGTAGACGGGGCGAACAGCGCGGACGGGGCGAGGCCGGTGGGGACGTTGAGCCAGGCGTGGCGGATCCGCCGGGTGGTGAAGCCGCGTTCGCGGGGCGCGAAGGAGCGCGGGACGTCCTGCAAGGTGTCGTCGCCGGCCGGGTCGTCGAAGGTCGCGGCCAGGTCGATCCGGTGGGGCGAGAACGGATCCGGACCGCGTTCGGCCCGTCGGCGGTAGGCGGCCTTGGCGGCGGTGCCCGCCTGCCAGGGCTCGTCCGCCAGCACGTCCTCCAGGGCTCCGGTGCGCACGGTGCCGAGGGCGATCGGCTGGGTGGGGACGCAGGAGCGGCGGCCGAGGGCGAGCGGGAAGGCGGGGCGGCGGATCGCCTCGGCGAGCGTCGCGACGAGGCCGGCCGGGCCCTGGACGGCGGCGACGAACACCGCGTCCTGAAGGTAGTAGCGGTGGGTGACGTGGGTGTCCTTGGCCGGGGAGGTCGGCTTCTGGACGCCCTTGGCGTTGACGCCGCTCTGCGGCAGCGGGCGGCCCCGGTAGTCGCTGACGGTGTGGTAGTCGCGCAGCAGCGTGCCGGGCTGGTCGATGCGCACGCCCAGGCGCAGGCCGACCAGGCCGGTGATGTCCGCTTCGCGGGGAAGTCCGGCGGCGGCGGCGAGCAGGCCGACGACCCCGGACTTGGTCGGCTGGGGCGGGGTGTCGCGGCGGTTGAAGGCGCTGCGGTCGCCCCAGGACTGGAGCGGCCCGGCCAGGCGCAGGACGAGGACCGCCTGCGCCTCGCCCTGCGGGGCCGGTACGGGGGTCAGGTCGGCGGGCATCAGTTGTCGTTCACCCCCTCGGTGAGGGCGGTGCGCAGGCCGTCGCGCAGCTCGGTGAAGGTGCGGTTCGCGCCGAAGGCCTCCGCCAGCTGCTGCGCGGACTCGGCGGCGCCGGTGTCCGCACCGAGGGTGTGGCAGATGCCGACGTACAGCGGGCTGTCTCCCCACTGCTCGGTGGCGGTGGCGAACTCCACGGCGAGGCGGCGCGCGGACTCGGCGACGATGCCCCGGCTCGCCGGGACGGGGTTCTCGTACGCGGACACGAGGTTCACGGGCTGGTCGGCGCGCACGACGACGGCCACCAGGCTGGGGCGGGTGCGGTGCGCGAAGGAGTTGCCGTAGCCGGTGGGCATGGACCGGGCGAAGGAGTCGACGAACAGGTCGACGGCGTCGACGGCGGCCTTGTCGTCGCCGAGGTTGCCGCGCAGCTGGTGCAGGCCCACGGTCGCGTAGCGGTAGAGGGTGGCGGAGTTGAAGCCGATGGTGCCGATCATGCCGGCGCCGGTCTCCTCGGCGGTGTTCTCGTCGTCGACGGCCGTGTAGTAGTCGAATTCGAGTTCGGCGGCGTGGGTGGAGATCGCGTGCGCCACCTGGGTGGCGGCGTCGACGTTCAGGCCGGGGATGTCGGCGACCATCCGGCCGAACAGCGCGACGTCGGCCGGGTGGCCGCTCTGCAACTGCTCCTTGACCGGCAGCGCCTTGACGGCCTCCTCCAATGCCTTGGCGTCGAGGGCGGCGAGGTCGGCGGCGGTGTCGGCGACCAGGTCGACGATGCCGTCCAGCTGGCGGCGCCCGTAGAAGAGGAGGTAGGCGGTGTCGCCCTCCTTCTTGCCGGCGGAGATCCCGGTCGACTTGATCAGGGCGTCGGCGATCCGCTGCGCGTCCTCGGCCTCGATGCCGGCGCGCTCGGCGATGCCCTTGGCGAGCTGGGCGGCGATCCGCTTGGTGCGGGTGGCGAGGTCCTGCCGGTCGCGGCTCTCGGCGAAGTGGATGCGGGTGGCGCGCTTCCAGGCCTGGGAGGAGACGCGCGAGCGGCGCTTGCCGCCGAAGTACGCCTCCTTGGGGTTGCCGTTGTCGTCCCGGTTGAGGTTGGCCGGCGGGACGGTCTGCAGGATGTGGACGTCGATGTAGAGGCGGGCGGTCATGCGCTTCTCCTCGGGGGTGGTGGTCCGGGTGTGTCGGGCGCTCAGTCGGCGGGCGTCTTGTCCTTCCACGCCTGGTAGCCGATCGCCCACTTGAGGCGGACCTGCGGGCGCCGGTCGGTGCTGTGCCAGGCCTGGATGTCGGCCATCAGGTGGCTGTAGTCCAACGGCTGCGTGATGGAACGCAGTTGGGTGATCAGCCCACGCAGGTGGACCAGCAGCGCGGACACGCTGGTGGCGCCCGCGAGTTGCGCGACCCGGGTGTCGAGCGCCTCCTCGCTGACCTTGCCGCTGCGGCGCAGCACTCGCAGCGCCTCCCCGAGCTTGACGCCACGGCGGTGCATCGGCTTGGACTGGCTCTGCTGGTGCAGGCCGTAGAGAGCCAGCGCGGCGTGCTCGGCCTTCTGCTCGTCGGACACCTCGTCGCGCAGCGCGAGGACGTCGTTGACCTCGCAGCTGTAGAGCGGCCACATCTTGGGGCTGTCCATGACCGGGCGCCCGAGGCCGGAGCGCAGGGCCGCCAGGTCCTCGCCGGGCGGCCGGCGTGGTTGCTTGGTGCGGGGGTCGTACCGCCAGTTGTGGTCGGGGCCGGTGAACTCGTCCCAGTACCGGCGCCTTCGGGCGGCGGCGATGCGCTCAGCGGCAGTGGCGTGCTCAGCGGCGGCGCCGGCGGTGTGCTCAGTCGTCAAAGTCCGCTCCGGGGTCGTGGTCGAGGGCGGGGCCGGTCTCGGCCGCCCGCGCGGCGGCCGCTTCCCGTACGGCGGCCGCTTCCCGGACGGCGTCGGCGTACCGGGGAAGGATCTCGTCGAGCCGGCGCCGGAAGTTGGCGCCCGCGGTACCGAGCCGGTAGGTCTGCGTCTTGCCCGCCTTGCCGCCCAGGCTGATCGTGCGGCCGCCGAAGGTGGTGGCGGGTGCGGCCAGCAGGAGCGTGTTCGCCACGTCCCACGCCTGGCGGTGGGCGAGTTGTTCCCAGGCGAGCCGGCCCCGCTCCAGGGCCTCGTCGTCCGCGCCGGCGGTGCAGACGCCGGCGAGCAGGCGGCGCACCAGGGGGTCGAGGGTGTGCAGGAGGAGCTCGCCCGGTCGCTGGCCCTTGTCCCAGGGGATGGGGTCCGTTCCGGCGGCCCGGCGCAGGTCGGCGGAGAGGTTGCTGACGGCCTGGGCGAGCCGTTCCGCCTGCTCGGCGACGTCCAGGAGGAGCAGCTGGGCTTCGCTGTCCTGCTGGAGGGCGAGCAGCGGCAGGGGGATGACGTCGTGGATGACGTCCTCGACGATCGCGGACTGGGTGCCGTAGACCATGCCGAAGGTCTCGACCTGCAGCGGGTAGTCGGCGGGGAGTCGGTCGTCCTCTTGCAGGGCGCTGATCTGGTCGAGCAGGATGCTGGTCTCGAAGCCGCCGTCGGGGCCCTGGCGAGTGGGCGTGAGAAGGGCCTCCAGACCGCGCCAGGCGGCCTTGCCCTGGGTGTGGCGGCGCGGCCTGCGCTCGGACAGGGCGGAGGCGGACTTCTTGGCGGGGGCGGTGAAGGTCCAGGCGGTGTGGGGCTCCTGCTCGGGCATGGGCGTCAGCCGGTCCCCCGCGCTGATGACGACCCGGGCCACCTTCAGCTGCCCGGCCTCGTCCTGGTGCGGGATGAGGCGGATCCGCCGGGCCTGCCAGGTCCACAGGTCGAGGAGGCCTTCGGCCGCGCGGGGCTGCCAGGCGGGGCCGTGCGGGCCGCGTTTCCACTGCGGGAGGCCGAGGTTGTCGGGCGGGGTGAGCGGAAGGTTCAGCAGGAGGGTCTCGTACAGGGTGCGCCCGGTGGGGATGATGACGCCGAGCTGGCCGAGCGGGCCGGTGGGGTTCCCGGTCGTCTTGCCCGCCTTGACCTGGTCGTCGCCGACGACGCCGGTCTTGATCGCCGCGGTGTCCCAGCAGTGGGCGTGCACGAGCCAGTGGGCGGCCTGGGCCGGCGTCAGGTCGAGCGGGTCCGCGTCGGTACGGGTGCCGAACAGCGGGACGTTGTTGCCGCTCGCCGCGGTCGCCACCAGGGCGGCGGAGCCCTTCGTCTCGTCCTTGGCGGTGCGCAGCCCGGCGACCTGCCCGAACGGGGCGGCGGGGTCGAAGAGGTCGAACTTCGCGTGGTGATCGGCGAGGTAGGTCTCCAGGCTGCCCAGCTCGTCCTTCGTGAATCCGCCGCGGGTGAGCCGCTCACCCTTCTCCCCGGGGTTCTGGGGCGCGCCGGTCGCATCGGCGACGACGGGCAGCAGGACCTGGCGCAGGACAGCCGGGAACTGCGTGGAGAACTCGACGACGAGGCCCTCGAACTCGTGGGCCCGGGCCAGGGCCCCAGCGATCCCCACCTGCACGGGGGGCCCGCCACCGACGGGTCGTACCGTCAGCCACGGTTCGTCGACAAGGTTGTACCCAGGCACGCGCTGATCTCCCAACTAGCCATGTTTAGCTTGTTGCTGGTTCATCGTGGCACCGGCGGATGCCTGTTGTGGGGTGAATGCTTGAATTGCCCCCGGCCCCGCCTGCCTTGGTGCGCGGGGATGGCCCGTGGCCGTGTTTTCCGGCCCTGGTCGGCTGCAAGTCGGCCCCGCGGTCGCGGGGTTGAGGGGGTGGGGCGACGCCTGTTCGACTCACCCCCTCGCCTTTATCGGTACCGGGGCACGCTGGGGCCCTCCGCTCACCACGAGGCCGAGCAGGTCGTCGTAGCGCAGTTGGAAGTCACCGAGGGCGGCGTCCCCGCGCTCGTCGAGTTCGAGGGCCAGGCTGTATCGCAGCCATGGATGGTCGCGCCAGCCCGACAGCGGACCGAGCGCCTGCTCGGCAGCCTTTGTCAGCTTGGTGGGCAGGCGCACCGTCCCGGAGAGCACGTCGTCCACCATCTCGGCCGCGACCGTCCCGTTGGGGCCGAACTTACGGCCCGTCATCGCGTGGAAGTCTTCCCCGGTGCGGCGCACCAGCACGACCTCCACGCTCCGGTCCCCGTCCCGGACGAGTGCCTCGAACTGCCCCTCCGCCAGCGTGCCGTGGGCTCCGTAGTGCAGACCGGCCAGAGTCTGCGAACCGTGCTCCCCGGCGCGGGTCAGGACGTACTGGGCGGCTTCCTCACGGCGTTTGGCCTGCCGCTTCTCCCAGTCCTGTCGCGCCTGTGCCTCGACCTCGGCCCACTCCGCCGGGACGACGGGATCGGTGCCGTAGACCCGGGCGACCAGGTCCGGCACCTGGCCGGGGATGCTCCACGCGCCTGCGTCGGCCTTCGCCGCCCGTTCGACCTCGGCGGCCGTGCGCAGCAGGAGGTAGCGGCCGTAGATCCCCTCGGAGTCGCGCAGGATCTGCGGCACGCCGTCGTCGTCGAGGCGGATACCGGTGATGACAACGGTGGGCCGGGACAGCCGGCGGGGGCGCTGCACGCCGTCGTGGCGGTGGAGGCGTCCGATGCGCTGGAGGAGCAGGTCCATCGGAGCGAGGTCGGTGATCAGCAGATCGGCGTCGACGTCGAAGGACTGCTCCGCGAGCTGGGTCGCGACGACGATCATCCTGCCGGGACGCCCGGATCCCTCGGCCGGTGGTCCGAGGAGCTTCAGCACCTCCTGCGTACGGTCCGCCCGGTGGCCGGCGTGCAGGCGCCCGTGCAGGAGCCGGACATCAGCGCCGAACTCCTTGCGGAGGGCCTCGAACGTGGACTGGGCGCGGGCCACGGTGTTCCGGATGACCAGCACGCATCCGCCGTCGACCAGCCGCTCCTTCAGATAGTCGACCACGGCGGCATCCTGCGCGACTTGGGCGTCGGTCCGCGTCGGCTGTTCATCGAGCACCTCGACCCGCACCTGAAGATCCTCACGCCAGGATGCGGTGCTCTCCACCAACAACTCCGGCCGCCCGTCCGGCCCCGCCCAGGCCGCCGTGACGCTCGGATAGCCCTCCGGCTCGGGCAGCTCCAGGGCCGCCGAGGCCTCCGCCGACCGTGCACCGGCCAGGTAGGCGGCGACCAGGCGGCGCCGCTGCTCCGGCGGCAGCGTCGCCGACAGCAGCACCACCGGCACGCCGGCCTGCCCGAGCCACCACAGGCCCTCCAGCAGGAACTGCGACATGTAGACGTCGGCGGCGTGGACCTCGTCGAGGATCACGACCTTGCCCACCAGGCCGGCCATCCGCAGCATCACGTGCTTGGTACGGGTCGCGGCGTACAGGAGCTGGTCGATGGTGCCGACCGCGAACGGGCTCAGCAACCCGCGGCGGCGGCCGAGGAACCACTCGGCGGGGGCCCGGCGCTCCCCGTCCGCGCAGCCGTCGAAGCAGTCGGTCTGCATGCCGAACTCGTCTTCCCCCACCGAAGCGAAGGGGTCGTCGGCGTCCTGCCCCCACTCCCCCGCGCCCTCCAGCAGGCCGCGCCACTCCTTGTTGAACATCCGCTTGCCGTGCAGCAGCGCGACCTGGCCCTCCAGCCCATCGCCGACCTCGCGCAGCCACGACCGGACCTGGGTGAACATCGGATCCGCCGTCGCCTGGGTCGGCATGCCCAGGAACGCCCCGTCCGCACCGTGACGCGCTGCCATCAGCTCGGCCGCCGCCAGCGCCGCCTTCGTCTTCCCCTCCCCCATCGGCGCCTCGACGATCACCAGACCGGACCCGCCCATCCGACGCACCACGTCGAGGACCAACTCCTGCGAAGGCCTGGTCCCGTGGCCGAACCGGTCCCGGAACGTCTCCGGGCCGGGCGCCGCCAACGCTCCCCATCCACCGCGCAGTTCGAGCCTCGACCACGCCGCCACAGCCCGCTGCCGCGCCTGAGGCATCGCCACCTTCGCCAGGTCGGACACACCCGTGAAGTGCCGCTCGTCGCTGGCGATCCAGTCCGCCATCACCACGAAGCCGGACAGCTGAAGCTGCGCCGCCCGGCTCGGCACCAGCACCGGCTCCACCGCGGCCAGCGGCGACTCCCCCTCATAGCCGAGCTCCCGCGAGAACACCTCCACCAGCGCCGACTGCGCGAGCTTCCAGGGCCGGCCGATTCCCTGCAGCTTTTCGTTCTTCTTCGGCGGGCTCAGCTGCCCCAACGTCGGGATCAGCCCGTGGTGGCCGGCGACCAGCGGCCAGACCCAACCGACCTGCTCCTGCGACCACTTCGCGTCAGCGAGCAGCGCCCTCAGCACCCGGCCACCGGCCTTTTCATGCCGCCAAGACGAGCCCTTCACCGCGTACTTGTCCCAGGTGAGCCCCGCTTGACGGACCGCGGTCTCGCCGGCGGCATCGAGATGCTGAAACGCCGGGGTGGCCTTGCCACAGTCATGGATCCCACACAACCAGGCGAACAAACGCCGCCCCTTACCCGCACCCCCCGCCAGAGCGTCCAGACGCCACCGCGTCACCGGTGGCAGGTAACGGTCCCAGACAATCTCTGCCACCGCCGCAGTGTCCAGCATGTGCGACAGCAGAAGGTTGGCCGTCCCCCCAGCCCGCCCGGCGGACTTACCCCACAGCGCACCCAGCCACCCCCTGACCTCGGGCGGGTACCACTGCCAACGATCCTCAACCATCGTCTCAACCTCCACGTGCAGGTACGCTTCGAGAGCGTAGGACACGGCACTGACAACTCGCCTCGGAGCAAAGAAATATGACGGTCATACATCGACTCCCCTCCGGTCTGCCATCCGATCGAACTGAATCAATCAGGCCCCTCGCCCGCTAATCACCGCAGGTCAGAAAGCATCGGCCCCGCGCTCGCGGGGATTGCTCCTGACGCCCGTCGACACCGCCCGTGACCGCGGGATCGGCCCCGCGCTCGCGGGGATTGCTCTCGGTTGCGGTCGGGAATCCCGTACCACTCAAGATCGGCCCCGCGCTCGCGGGGATTGCTCCCACGTCTTCACCTCGCGGGAGTGGTGCTTCCAATCGGCCCCGCGCTCGCGGGGATTGCTCCGCAGAGGTCCTGACCGCACTTGCCGCCGCCTGATCGGCCCCGCGCTCGCGGGGATTGCTCCCGGGCCCGGCCGCGTCGGCCGTCGGTCACCTGATCGGCCCCGCGCTCGCGGGGATTGCTCCGCCTCGATCTCGTGGGGCTTGGGCCGGGCGTAATCGGCCCCGCGCTCGCGGGGATTGCTCCATCGCCATCGCCACCGCGGCAGCCGCCGCCGGATCGGCCCCGCGCTCGCGGGGATTGCTCCGCCTATGGCATGGTGCACGGTGTACAGCTGCTATCGGCCCCGCGCTCGCGGGGATTGCTCCGTGGCGACGGGTGCGGTCCCCACTGCCGGCACATCGGCCCCGCGCTCGCGGGGATTGCTCCTGGTGCCCTGTGACCGAATCCCACGCCGAGCAATCGGCCCCGCGCTCGCGGGGATTGCTCCCCCCTCTGTCTGCTCCTTCTCCTGGTCTTTGGGTCGGCCTCGCGGGGATTGCTCCTGCCGGGAGCACTGGGGGCTGGCCTGACGGACGTCGGCCCCGCGCTCGCGGGGATTGCTCGGCGAGGTGGACGTTGCCGAGCCCCGCCTGCTGGTCGGCCCCGTGCTCGCGGGGGTTTCTCCACGTACGACAGCGTCGCCACGATGCTGGATCAATCGGCCCCGCGCTCGCGGGGGTTGCTCTCGGACGTGGTGGAAATGGTGGCCGCTCAGGGCATCGGCCCCGCGCTCGCGGGGGTTGCTCCATCTTCGCGTCCGACCCCGAGCTGGCCGAGCGATCGGCCCCGCGCTCGTGGGGGTTGCTCCAGTCCCCAGCTGCCGACGAGGAAGGTCGCGGCATCGGCCCCGCGCTCGCGGGGTTTGCTCGGCCGAAGCAGTCGAGGCGCAGCTCAAGGCGTTGTCGGCCCCGCGCTCGCGGGGGTTGCTCCCGGGGGACCGAGCGAATTTCAGGGTTCTCGCGGTCGGCCCCGCGCTCGCGGGGGTTGCTCGTCGGCGCGGGTCCAGCCGGGGGCCGGGGTGTGGTCGGCCCCGCGCTCGCGGGGGTTGCTCCGCATACAGGCACCACTGCCGGTACCCGGCGCCGTCGGCCCCGCGCTCGCGGGGGTTGCTCCACTGGACCTGTCGGCCCGCCAGGAAAGGAGAGCTCGGCCCCGCGCTCGCGGGGGTTGCTCCACAGCCACGCGGGCGAGGCGTACGTCGAGCAGCGTCGGCCCCGCGCTCGCGGGGGTTGCTCCACAGCCACGCGGGCGAGGCGTACGTCGAGCAGCGTCGGCCCCGCGCTCGCGGGGGTTGCCCTTACACGGCACACTCGCGAAACCCGCGCGCATAGTCGCCCCGCGCTCACGACGGGGATTGCTCCCCGACAGGGCTCTGCCGCCAAGCACGCTGGCGAGGACGACCGGAAGATCAGGGTCGCAGTGCTCGGAGACGTCGCGGCCGGCTACCTCACGGCGGGCGCCGTCGACCAGGCCGTCGAGATCGGCCGCCGCGCCCTCGCCGCCACGCTCGAAACCGAGACGACCATGGGTCGAGTACGGCTGTCCGCACGGGCCGACCGGCTCCCGGCATCGTCGGCGGCCCAGGCCTTTCGAGACGAGATCCGGGCCTCCTTCGAGTAACTACTGATCAGCTTCGCGTCTCTGCGGCCACCCAGTCCAGGTACGCCTGCGATCCAGTGATCACCGGCACCCCAACGACCTCCGGCGTGTCGTAGGAGTGCAGCTCAACGATGCGCGCGCACAGCCGATCAGCCAGGCTCACCCGGGACTTGAAGTCGATCCGCCACTCGGCGGAGTCCTGCACCGCGCCGTCCCACCAGTAGACGGACTGGACACGGTAGACCTGCGCACACGCGGCCAAGCGGTCACGGATCACCGCCGAAGCGAGTCCACGGGCCTTTGCCTCGTCATCATGGGTCGTCGTCACCACAACGAAGTCACTGATCGTCATACCGTGACGGTACCCGGCATCAACCGCCGCCCACGCTCTGCCCTGCAGACCTACCCCACGGTACGCCCAGCCAGCCCCCGGCTCCGGGCGGATACCACTGCCAACGACCCTCAACCATCGTCTCAACCTCCACGCGCGAGTACGCTTCGAGAACGTAGGCCACGACAATGACAACCAGCCCTGGGGCAAGGAGAGATGGCAACAACGCATCGGCTGTTCGACGGCGCCTCTACCAATCGAACTGGATCAATCAGGCCCCTCGCCCGCTAATCACTGCAGGTCAGGAAGTATCGGCCCCGCGCTCGCGGGGATTGCTCCGGCAGCGACGACAGTGTCCGTGGCGGGCCGGAATCGGCCCCGCGCTCGCGGGGATTGCTCCTGGCCCGGCTCTACTACGAGCGGCATGGCAAGATCGGCCCCGCGCTCGCGGGGGTTGCTCCGCCGCGGAGGTAGCGCAGTACGACCCGCTCGCATCGGCCCCGCGCTCGCGGGGGTTGCTCGACTTCGTTGCGCCCGCCGCCGGACGTCGCCTTATCGGCCCCGCGCTCGCGGGGGTTGCTCCCAGAGGAAGGCCTGCTGTTCCAGGTCCATGACATCGGCCCCGCGCTCGCGGGGGTTGCTCCCAGAGGAAGGCCTGCTGTTCCAGGTCCATGACATCGGCCCCGCGCTCGCGGGGGTTGCTCCCGCCCTTCGGGGAGTTGGTGTCGCTGGCGGCCATCGGCCCCGCGCTCGCGGGGGTTGCTCGGTCTGGCGGCTCTACGACGAGGTAGCCATTAAATCGGCCCCGCGCTCGCGGGGGTTGCTCAGCGTCAAGGAGATCATGGGGAAGCTCAACCGCATCGGCCCCGCGCTCGCGGGGGTTGCTCCTCCTGGGACCCCAGCGAGAACTCGGTAGCCCAATCGGCCCCGCGCTCGCGGGGGTTGCTCCCGCTGGTAGTCGGCGCGCTTGCGCATTTCGGCGTCGGCCCCGCGCTCGCGGGGATTGCTCCTTGCGCTTGGCGTCGATGCGCTCTTCCGCGCCGCCGACCCCGCGCTCGCGGGGATTGCTCCTCGTCGGCGAGGACCTGGTCGGGGAAGTACTCGTCGGCCCCGCACTCGTGGGGGGTACTCGTGGTGCGGGCGGGTCGAGGTGACCGGCGCCGGGTCGGTCCCACGCTCGCGGGGATTGCTCTGACGGCGAACCCTCACTCACACCTGGCGCAACGTCGGCCCCGCGCTCGCGGGGGTTGCTCCGACCGCCTGGCCAAGCTGACGGCGCAGAACGGCTCGGCCCCGCGCTCGCGCGGATTACTCCGGCCTCGTCCCGCCCACGCTCGACCAGCTCAGCGCGATCGCCCGCGCGATCGGAATCCCGCTCTGGCGTCTGTTCCTCGACGAGTAGCACTGGCCGGCCGCACCGCCGTACGGCCGGCCGGCCGGGGAGTCACTTCTCGGGGTTCGGCAGCGGGTCGGCCGGCGGCGGCGGGGTCTTCGGTGCCGCCGGCGGTGCCTTCGGGCCACCGATTCCGCCCGAACCGCCGCTGGGGTCCTTCTGCGGGGTCATGTCGTCCTCCTCGATCTCCTCGTCCGCCGGGATCGGGATCTCGCCCGGCGGCGGCATCAGGGGATGCCGCCCGCGGTTTGGGCCCCCGGTCTCACGGCGGCCCCGACTCCAAGCGCCCTGGCGTTTAGGGGGGATGGTCGCGCTCATGGCGTCCTCTCTGTGACTGTCCTGCCGGGTCACCCATGATGGGGCCTCAGCCCCACCCGTTGCCGAACGTCCCCACCAGATGGCCGAGGTCCGCACACGACGCACAGATGACCCGCGAGTACAACACCACGGGACCGCGCACGATCGACTCGACACCGACTGGGCAGCGCGAGTCTGCCGCAGGCCGACGATCAAGGCAGCGGGCACCCCGAGGATCGCGGCCCCTGATGCTGCAAGCGCTGATATCGCTTCAACTTGCATGCAGTCATGATGCCCCGGCTGGCGAGCGGTTGGGCTGAGACCGGCGAACCGGGGGATGCGAAGCGGCTGTTCTTGGGGTCGGCCAGCATCTCTCACATGGTGTGCGGTCGGCGTCCTCTCAGCTGTCGGCCGCAGGTGGTGCATCGGCCTTCGGCCGATGCGGCGGTGCCTCGCCCGTTTCGCTGCGTCTGGCCGAACGGCGGCGCGAGTGTCCTTCCATCGGAGGTGTTGGGCTTCCGGCCGCGCGGGAGCCCCGGTGGGGGCTCCTCCGGCGCCCGCCCCCACCGGATCCGGGTCGGTCAGCTGGCGAGAGCTTCGCCGAGTCGGTCGTGGGCGAGGCCGGCGAGGGTGCGGTGAAGGGCCTCGGCGCGGGACCGGACCAGCCCGTCCCGGAACGCTGCTGGCAGCTGCTGCCAGACCCCAACGGCCATGTCAGCGGCGGCGGCCGGGTCGCCGTCCATGCTCAGGCAGGTCGCGGCGTCCATGGTCAGCAGGGCCCGGGTCATGACGGACGGCGATTTGGTGAGGGCGAGGGCTGCATCCTGTTCGGCGTTCGCCTCGCGGGTGCGGCCCATCAGCGTGAACGCCTGGGACAGGTGGACGTGATGCTTCTGGAGCGGGTAGCCGAACCAGGTGTCGGCGGCCTGCGCGGAGTTCAGGTGTTCGGCGATGTTACGGGCGTCCGCGACCGCGCGAAGGGCCCCTCGGTGGTCACCGATGGAGGCCAGGGCGCGCGCGGTGACGGCGGCGGCCAGAGCTGCGGCGGCCGTGGGGGTTCGGCCTGCCTCGCGACGAGCGCAGATAGCCAGGTTCGCGGCAGCGTTCGGGGCGCCGTAGTTCAGCGGGACCATCGCGTGCCGGGCCAGGACCCAGGCCAGCATGTGCCGATCACCGGACTCGCGGGCGGCCTTCTCGGCGGTGGCGAACCAGCCGTGGGAGTCGCGCTGGTCACCCCGGTCGTGCTGGATGATCGCAACCAGTCCGGTGATCCCAGCCGCGGTGCGGGCCAGGTCGGTACGGGTGCCGGCGGGGTGCGGGCGGCTGAGGACGTCTTGCAGGAGACCGAGGTCCTGGCGCATCTGTGTCAGCACGACCCCGGGCGCCCGACCGTGGTAGCCGCCGCGGTGGCGTTCGAACGCCCCGTCGAGGTAGGCGAGGTCGCCAGCGTCGGAGCCGGACAGTCCGGCGTCGATCCCCTCTCGCGCCTCCGCGATGCCGGGCAGCGCGGCGACACCTGTCGCCAGTGCCGCCGCGCCGAGAAACTGTCGTCGATTCACCGCCGTACCCTCCTCTCCTTCGTCTTCGACCGGCTGCTGGTGGAGCCTGCGCCAGCGCCGCGAGGTGGCCACTGCTCGGGCGACCTCCTCCACCGAGAGCCCGTACCCGTCGGCCAGCAGCTGGTGCCACCTCGGGGTGGGCAGACGTCGCTCGGTCTCCCAGCGTTTCAGGTTCTCCGGGTCGAACCACGTGCCGCCTTGAGCGTCCTGTAAGAGCAGGGCCTGCTCGTCGCGGGTGAGTTCGGCGGTCTCCCGGATCCGCCTCAGCACGGCGCCGATGCCGTCTGGTGCCATCATGCCCGTCCCCCAAGCCTTTGACTGACTGGTGCCCAATCCTGGCCCCCCAAAGCGGCCCCCGTGCGAGAAATGCACCCCCTGCTGGCACCACCGGCACCACTACGGGCTGTAGTTGACTGTGTACCAGCCGAGTAGAGATCGGGCGAGATCAGGCCCTTCCCTCCGCACGGCACCCCCAAGCCCCCAGCTCCGGCCTGACGCCCCGAAGGGTTCCTTCGACATGCGCGTGTGCAACAGCAGCTTCTTCCTGGTCCGCGATCCCGTCTCCGTCCCCATGAGCCGCCAGCGGCTCGGCCGGCTGATCAAACAGTGGGGGGTCCGCACGGACAACGACAGCCGCCTGGCCCTGGACACCGTGATCTCGGAACTCGTCACCAACGCGGTGCGGCACACCAGCGGAGCGATGCTCACCGTCGGGGTGCACGCCAACCTCGACCTGCGTCGCCTGATCATCGAGGTCTACGACGGCTCGCGGGCCCTGCCCCGCCACCAGGTCTCGGGCCCGGACGCGGAGGCCGGCCGGGGCATCTTCCTGGTCGAGCGCCTGGCCCTCGCCCACGGGGCCGAGCACACCGTACGGGGCAAGAAGGTCTGGGCCGAGGTGGCCCTGCCCGAGCAGCCGCTCACCCGCCGCCAGCTCCTCGTCCACCCCCGCAGGGCGGCCCGCGCAGTGGCCCGCCGCTTGTCGGGCCACCGCCGCCCGCCGATACACCCGCCCGCCCTGGCCGCCACCGCCGCCCGCCGATACACCCGCCCGCCCTGGCCGCCACCGGCACCGGCACCGGCACCGGCACCCGCTGACGCCCTTGCCCACAGCCATGATCGAGAGGACGACATGACCACCACCCAGCACAGCACAGCGATCACGGACCCCGCCCGGTTGCACGGCCGGGCGGCCGTCCGCAGCTTCCTGGAGGGCCCCTCGCTCACGGCGGCCGACCTGTCGATGGTCCTACTGGTCCGCGAGGACAGCGAGGACGCCGACCGGCCGATGCCGACCGTCACGGTCGCCGAGATCCCGCAGACGGTGCGTGACCTGGCCTCCCTGGGCGTCCGCTCGGTGAAGGTGTTCGCCAACAGCCTGCATCGCGACGCCGAGGCGTCCGGCGCCGTCGCACCCGACAGCCTGATGGTGCGGGCCATCCACGCCGCAAAGGACGCCGAGCCGGGCATCGCGGTGATGACCGAGAACTGCCTGTGCGGCCACACCGACACCGGCGAATGCCACCTGACCAGCGCTGGCCGGATCGACCTGGACCGCACAGCAGCGATGATCGCCGCCCAGGCCGTCATCCAGGCCGAGGCCGGCGCCGACATCGTGGGACCGGCCGCGATGGTCCGGGGCACCACCTCCTGCGTGCGCCAAGCCCTGGACGAGAACGGCCACCGCGACGTGGCGACCATGCCCCATCTGATCTTCGACTCCGCCCTCTACGAGGGCTACCGGGCCACCATGCGGGCCACCCCGGCCTCCGGTGCCCACCGACCGTTCCAGATCAGCCCGCGCCAGCCGGAAACCGCGGTGGACACCGGTCTGGCTTTCGTCGGCGAGGGGGCCGACATGCTGCTGCTGGAACCAGGGATGCTCTCGGTGGATGTGCTCACCACCCTCAAGCAGAAGACCGCGGCGCCGCTGATGCCGTTCTCCGTCTCCGGCGAGTACACCCGGCTCGCCCCGTTCGATCCGGGCACCGGGCGGCGGGACTTCCGCCCGCTGCTGGAGCTGTTCATGATGCTCAAGCGCTCGGGTGCCGAGCGGATCATCACCTATGCCGCTGCTGACCTCGCGCGGCTGCTGGCCGGCTGAGCGGCCGGGCGGATCTCCGACAGGATCGCCTCGGCGCCCTGGTCCAGGAGAAGGCCGGCCACCTGAATGCCCAGCTTCTCCGGCTCCGAGACGGGGCCGGAGAAGCTGGCCTCGACCTGGTTCGTCCCGTCCAGGGAGGTGACCTGCGCGTGCAGCGACAGCGTGTCGCCGGCGGCCTTCGCGTAGGCGCCGACCGGAACCGAGCACCCGCCGTGCAGTTCGCCGAGCATTGCCCGCTCGGCCCGAACCTCCGCGTCCACTACCAGGTCGCCGGTGTCGGCCAGAATTTCGCGGGCCAGCTCGTTGTCCTCGCGGATCTGGATCCCGAGCGCCCCCTGACCGGGGCTCGGGGGGAACTGGCCAAGCGGCAGCAACTCGCCGATCGCGCCGTCCAAGCCGAGTCGCACCAACCCGGCCGCCGCCAGAACGACGCCGTCGAGGTTCATCGTCTTGAGCTTGTTCAGCCGGGGCGGCACGTTTCCGCGGATCGGCACGAAGACCAGGTCCGGGCGGACGTGCAGCAGCTGGGCGATCCGGCGGGCCGCCGACGTGCCGACCCGGCCACCCTGCGGCAGGTCGGCCAGCGTCGAGCCGCACAACGCATCCCGCACGTCCTCGCGGCCGGGCGGGGGCAGCAGCACCAGGCCGGGCGGGTTGCTGGTCGGCAGGTCTTTCAACGAGTGGACGATCACGTCCACCTCACCCCGCACCAGCGCGGCTTCCTGCTCGGTGGAGAACGCGGAGCCGCCCGAGTGGGCCGACACCTGCGACAGGGCCGTCTTCCGGTCCCGGTCACCGCCTTCAAGGATCACCTGGTGCCGGAACTCGACGTCGGGGAAGCGGTCCCGCAACGGCGCCAGGAACTCCCTGACCTGCGCTCGCGCGAGGTGACTGGCCCGCGATCCGACAATCAGCGTCCGCATTCCCGAACTCCCGGCACCTGAAGAGATGTTGACCGCATTCTACTCGAACACGGGCCTACCTTTTTCCGACGGTTTGTCGGAGTCGTGATTGGAGAGATCGAATGCCGTCCACCCGCCGCACGATCCGCATCGGCGCCCGCGCCTCGGCCATGTCGCTAGCCCAGGTTGCAAGCGTCCGGGCCGACCTGGCCGCACTCCACCCCGACGTGACCACCAAGCTGGTGGCGTTCGTCGCGGCCGGCGACCGCGAGCCCGGCGAACAGGCCGAACTGCACGACAAGGGCGCCTTCACCGGCGACATCGAGGAAGCCCTGCTGAGCGGGGTGTGCGACCTTGCGGTGCACTGTATGAAGGACGTGGCAGGCGACCCGCTGGTCACCCCGGGCACCGTCTTCGCGGCCCACCCCGAGCGGGCGAACATTCGTGACGCCCTGATCCACCCGGGCGGCCTCACCCTCGACCAGCTGCCGCCCGGCACCCGGGTCGCCACCTCGGCGGTGCGGCGTGTCGCCCAGCTCACCCGCAGCCACCCCCACCTGGACCTGGTGCCGATCAGGGGGACGGCGAACCTGCGGCTGGCGGTCCTGGAAGCCGGGGAGGTCGATGCTCTGGTGCTGGCCGCCTCCGGGCTGGAGCGCATCGGTGAACAACACCGGATCAGCCAGGTCCTGACCGTCGAGCAGATGTGCCCGCCGCTGGGGGCAGCCGTGCTCGGCTTGCAGTGCCGCGAGGATGACGCCGACCTGATCGACCTCCTCACCCCACTCGGCGACCGCGCCACGACGCGGGAGATCACCGCCGAGCGGGCCCTGCTCAACGCCCTGCGCGGGCACTGCAACAGCCCGATCGCCGGGTTCGCCCGCGCCTTCGAGGACGGGCACCTGGGCCTTCGCGCGATGGTCTTCTCCCCGGACGGCGCCACCGTGCTGGAAGCCCGCCAATCGGCCGGCCAGCTCAGCCCGGAAGCGCTCGGCGTGGGGGTCGCCGCCACCTTGATCCGCGACGGCGCCCGCGAGCTGATCGACTCGATCGACCACTGACCTCGCCCCTCGGAGGCGCCGGGGCCCTGCCCGGCGGCCTCCGGGAGGCCGTCGCAGGGCGATGCCGTTTGGCTCCCCGAGGGGGCTACCGCGAGCCGGTCGGCTGTCGCGGTTCTGTTTTCGCATCATCTTCCCTTGCCAACAATCCTCAGCCATCGTCTTGACCTCCACGTGCGAGTACGCTTCGAGAGCGTAGGCAACGACACTGACAACCAGCCCTGGGGCAAGGAGAGATGGCAGCGACGCATCGGCTGTTCGACGGCGCCTCTACCGATCGAACTGAATCAATCAGGCCCCTCGCCCGCTAATCACTGCAGGTCAGGAAGTATCGGCCCCGCGCTCGCGGGGGTTGCTCCACCGTGAAGTCGACTACGGCGCCGTACCCGTGATCGGCCCCGCGCTCGCGGGGGTTGCTCCACGGTGATCACCACCCCGCACATCACGGCGTCATCGGCCCCGCGCTCGCGGGGGTTGCTCCTGGGACACGTGGGCGCTGCCCGGTCTCTACTGATCGGCCCCGCGCTCGCGGGGGTTGCTCGGGTGGTCCCGGTCCGGCCCGACCACCCGCCAGATCGGCCCCGCGCTCGCGGGGGTTGCTCCCACCGCCGATCCCAGGCGAGGCCTTCCACGTAATCGGCCCCGCGCTCGCGGGGGTTGCTCCGCCGCCGCCTGCGATTGCAACAGCAGCAGGAAATCGGCCCCGCGCTCGCGGGGGTTGCTCCCGGTGGGAGGAGTACTCACCGGTCCGCGGCGAATCGGCCCCGCGCTCGCGGGGGTTGCTCCCGTGCGGACACGGTTCGAGCCCGCGATCCGCTATCGGCCCCGCGCTCGCGGGGGTTGCTCGGTGTCGGTCAGCTCCCGGCGGATGCGGGCGTTATCGGCCCCGCGCTCGCGGGGGTTGCTCCGCCTGCGGCTTCCGGGACCAGCGGACGTAGTCATCGGCCCCGCGCTCGCGGGGGTTGCTCTACATGTACACGAAAGCCGAGTTGACCCGCGCGGTCGGCCCCGCGCTCGCGGGGATTGCTCCTGCGCGAGCAGCAGAAGCACGTCATCACCGTCATCGGCCCCGGGCTCTCGGGGGTTGCTCCGGCTGGGTACGCCTGGACTGGGTGCTGCCCATGTCGGCCCCGCGCTCGCGGGGTTGCTCCACTCTGTATTCACGGTCGACGTCCATGTGGGGTCCTCAGCCTCCCGGTGATGTCCCTTGCTGTCGCCGAGGGCGGTGGCTGGTGAGTTCCTGCCGCCGGTCGGGGGAGGGCTTCAAGCCGTTGCGCGCCTTCGAGGTCCGCTTGGTGCTCTTGGCCTTGCGCGGGCGCTTGTGGCCTGCGTCCGCCTGGCCGTGTCGGTGCTGGCTGCTCGGAGGATCGCGGGCGGTTCGGGGAAGACCGCGAGCTCCGCCGCGCCCCGCGTAGCAGAGGCCGGGGCGGCGCCGTTACCGCGGGCCCGGGACCGCGGCGCTTGCCCGGCCTACGCCTGGGGAGCGCCAGCGCCCCAGGCGTGCCGCGCCCGGCCGACGGCGGCCTGGCGGAGGAGGGTGAGGGCCTGTTCGGAGGGGGAGTTGGCGGGGGTGGTGCACACGATGAGCGCCTGGTCTGGTGAGCGGGCGATGGACAGGGTCTGCTGGGTCACCGTGACCGTGCCGACGACGGGGTGGTGCAGCTCGTAGGACGAGGCGTCGCACGGCACTACGCGGTGGTCTGCCCACAGGGTGACGAACTCCGGGCTTTTCATGGTCAGTTCGCCGATCAGACCCGCGAGCAGCGCGTCCTCCGGATGTCTGCCGACGGCGATGCGCAGGTTGCCGACCACCGCGCGTGCCTTGCGTTCCCAGTCCGCGTACAGGTCTCGGCAGTGCAGGTCGAGGAAGAGCATCCGGCTCATGTTCGGTCGTCGTGCCGGGTCGTCCGGGCTGAGGACGTCGAGGTGGCCGGCCAGCAGGGCGTGTCCGAGGGTGTTCCAGGCCAGGACGTCGGTGCGGCGGCCGAGCACGATCGCGGGGACGCCGTCGACGGCGCGGAGGAGGTCCCGGGTTTCGTCGGCGAGCTTCTCGGGCCGTGGGCGGCGTGGCCGGGGCGTGTGGCGGGCGGTGTCGGCGAGCCGGTCGAGGTGGGCGCGCTCGTGGGTGTCGAGCAGGAGTGCGCCGGCGATGGCGTCGAGTACCTCGGCGGAGGCCCCGCGGGACAGGCCCTGTTCGAGCCGGGTGTAGTAGGAGACGCTGACGCCCGCGAGTTGGGCCAGTTCTTCGCGCCGGAGCCCGGCCACCCGTCTGCGGGGCCCGAGGTCGCGCAGGCCGACGTCCTCGGGCCGCAGCTGCGCCCGTCGGGCTTGGAGGAAGGCGCCGAGTGGGCCTGGTCCGTTCATCGCCCCAGTATTCGGTGGCGGCCCGGTCCCTGCCACACCCTGCGAGGGGTAGGACAAGCCGGGAGTGGTTGGTGCCCGTCCGGGTGTCCAGGATCGGTCTCATTCGGCCGCCCGTTCGGCCGCGTACCCCGGACCCGAGGACGGACCGCATGGATCAGAACATGAACGAGAGCATGGATCACGGCATGGATCAGGACCCCGACCAGATCACCCTGGGCGACGTCACCGTCACCCGCGTCAAGGAGTTCTACGGCTCGACCGGGCTGGCGCCGGGCCAGTTCTTCCCGGGCAGCCCCGACGGTTCGTGGGACGAGCACCGCGACTGGCTGGTGCCCGACTTCTGGGACCCGGAGGCGGACGAGTGCCGTACGGCGATCCAGTCCTGGCTGCTGCGCAGCGAGGGGCGCACGATCCTCGTGGACACCGGCGTGGGCAACCACAAGGACCGTCCTTACGCGCCGGTGTGGAGCCGCCTGGACACGGGCTACCTCGACAACCTCGCCGCTGCCGGCGTGCGGCCCGAGGACGTCGACGTCGTGGTCAACACCCATCTGCACGTCGATCACGTGGGCTGGAACACCCGCCTGGACGGCCGGGACTGGGTGCCGACCTTCCCGAACGCCACGTATCTGATGCCCCGGCGGGACTTCGAGTTCTGGGACCCGGCCAACGGGCACAGGAGCGTACTGGGCCGGGGGAACCAGAACGTGTTCGAGGACAGCGTCGCGCCGGTCCACGCGGCGGGGCTGACACACCTGTGGGAGGGGACGTACCGGATCGACGGGAATCTGCGGCTCGATCTCGCTCCCGGGCACACTCCCGGCTCGTCCGTGCTCACCCTGGAGTCCGGCGGCGACCAGGCCCTGTTCGTCGGGGATCTGGTGCACACCGCGTTGCAGATCGCGGAGCCGGAGACCAATTCCTGTTTCTGCGAGGACCCGGCGGAGTCCCGCGCGACCCGGCGCAGGCTGCTCGGCCGCGCCGCCGAGAACAACGCGCTCGTCCTCCCTGCGCACTTCGGCGGCCGAGGGGCGATGGAGGTCGCGCGCAGCGGGTCGAAGTTCGCGATCAAGGAGTGGGCGGGTTTCTCCCGGATCTCCTGACGTCCTGATCTCCTGACGTCCCGTCCGGAGATCCCTCAAACCATGTCCCTTTCCAGAGAGGAAGTCATCCCGTGTCCCGACAGGCAGATCCGGTCGCCGAAACCCCGGCGGGCGCCGTGCGCGGCGTCCGTGACGAGTCCGGCGAGCGCTTCCGCGCCCTTCCGTACGCGGCGGCGCCGGTCGGTGCCGGCCGGTTCGCCGCGCCCGCGCCGCACCCGGGCTGGTCGGGTGTCCGTGACGGCAGCAGGCCCTCGCCGACCGCTCCCCAGCCGGCCCGGGACTTCGGCCGGCTCGACATGAGCCCCTACTTCGGGCCGGGCTGGGTGCCCGGCGAGGAGTACCTGACCGTCGACGTCCACACGCCGGCCGCCGACGGGGGCGGGCGCCCTGTCATGGTCTTCGTGCACGGCGGCGGGTTCGTCACCGGTTCGAGCCGTGCGGCGCTCTACGGCGGCGGCGCGTTCGCCCGCGACGGCGTCGTCCTGGTGACGGTGAACTACCGCCTCGGCGTGCCGGGGTTCCTGGAGCTGGCGGGTGCTCCGGCCAACCGCGGGCTGCTCGACGTGCTCGCCGCGCTCAGGTGGGTGCGGGGCTCGGTGGCGGCCTTCGGTGGCGACCCGGGGAACGTCACGGTCTTCGGCCAGTCCGCGGGCGCCACGCTCGTCGGTGCGCTGCTCGCGACTCCGGCGGCCGCCGGTCTGTTCCGGCGGGCGATCGTCCAGAGCGGCAACGGCTGCGGCGCGTTCACGCCGGAGCAGGCGCAGCGGGTCACCGCCGCGGTGGCGGCCGCGCTGGGCGTCGAGCCGACCGTGGAGGCGTTCGCCCTGGTCCCGGACGAGCGTTTCGTGGCGGTCCTGCCCGCGCTGGCCGGCCTGGATCTGCGGACCGGCACCGCTTCGGACCCGCTGGCCGGGCTCAGCCCGTTCAGCCTGGTCCTGCCGGCGCAGCCCGCCGCCGCCCTCGCCGACGGCCCGGCCGCCGACGTCGATCTGCTCATCGGCACCACCACCGAGGAGGGGCACCTCTACGTCGTCCCGCAGGGCGGTCTGGAGTCCACCACGGACGCCGACGTGCTCGCCGTCGCCGCCCGGGTGCACCCGGACCCGGAGGCCGCCCTCGCCGCGCACCGCGCGGCCCGGCCGGGCGCGACACCGGGCGAGCTGCGCTCCGCTGTGCTCGGGCAGGCCCTGTTCGAGGCCGGTACGGCGCGTCTGGCGCAGGCCCACGCGCGGGTCTCGGGCGGCCGTACGCACCGTTACTCGTTCGGGTACCGCTCGACGGCCCTGGGCGGGCGGCTCGGCGCCGCCCACACCGTCGAACTGCCCTTCGTGTTCGACGTCGCCGACGAACCGTGGCTGCACGGGGACACCGGGCTGCTCGGGCCCGACCCCGCCCCGGCGGGGCTCGCAGCCCGGGTCCACGGTGCCTGGGTCGCGTTCGCCGGCACCGGGGACCCGGGCTGGGCCGCCTACGACCTGCGGCGGCCCGTGGTGGAGGCCTTCGGCGGCTGAGCGCCGCCAGCAACCGCCAGGGGCTGCCAGTGGCCGCCCGAGACATGGCTCCCCCGAGGCCGGACGGGGGACGCGGACCTGGCTACTTCGGGTCCACGGTCCACCGTTCGGGCCTCGCCTCACCCAACGCCGAAGAGGTCACTCGGCCCTCAGCGGTTTGACGATCGTGTGGGTGATGATCTGTCCCTGGATGGTCTTGTTCCCTAGAGTCTGCTGACCGACCTGCTTGGCGGCGGGCTTGGCAACGGGCTTGGCGGCGACAGGCTGGGCGGGGGCCTCGGCGGTGGTGGTCTCGTCGGGCTGGTCGTCGGACATGGGCAGTCTCCTTCTGTTGTGCTCCGATCAGGCGTAGTCGATCTTGCCGTCCGAAGTCCTGGAACAGCCAGTCGATTACGAGCCATGGTCATCAGCAGCCGTAGCCGACCAGGCACACCAGCCCGGTGATCTTCAACTACGGGGTGCGAACAGCTCATTGGCTCTCCCCCAGCTGTCCGTCCACCCGGGTCGCCGGGTCGCCGGTGGTCGCGGGCCCGGTCAGGCGACCAGGCGCAGCCAGGCTGCCGCGAGTGCGGCGTGGCCGGCGGGCGTCGGGTGGACGCCGTCCTCGGACCAGTGTTCCGGGCCGGCCGCGGCGGCGAGTTCGGCGAACATGCCGTCAGCGGCGAGCAGGTGCGCGCCGTAGGTGCGGGCGAGCTTGCGCACGGCCTGGATCTTGGGGTCCAGGTCGGTGCGCCATTGCTGCCGCTGATGCTCTCCGATGAAGGCGGCGCCGGCCTCGATGACGCCGTGGATGGGCAGGAGGAACGGCTCGATGAGCATCAGCTGCGCGCCCGCCTCGGCGAGGGGCGCGAGCAGGCGGTCGTAGCCCGCTTCGAACTCCTCTGCGGGGATCACGCGCCCCGCCGGGTCCAGCGTGTGCCAGCCCATGTCGTTGACTCCGACGAGGATCGACACCACGTCCGGGCGGGCGTCGAGCACGTCGGTCTGCCAGCGGGCTTCGAGGTTCATCACCTTGTCGCCCGCGTTCCCGGTGTTCAGCCAGGTCACGGGCCGGTCCGGGTGCCGGAAGCCCCACTCGCCCGCGATGCGCAGCGGGTAGCCGTACCCGAGGCCGTCTTCGCTCTGCTGCCGTTGGCAGTCGGTGATCGAGTCGCCGGTGAACATCACGGTGCTTCCCGGTCGGATGGTGATCGTCATGTGCGCTCCTTGAACGTGAATATGGAGGCGGGCGTGGACGTGGACGTGAATTCGGTTGACGTGGAAGTGAATTCGGGCGAGGAGAGGCAAGGCCGGACCTCTCGAAGGTGCCGGACCTCGCCGTCATCGGGCTGACAAGCGCCGCCATGTCACCGCCATGCCCCCGTCATCGCGCTGACGGCCCCCGAGGCCGGTGGGCCGCCGCCACCCGGGCCGGTGGCTTTTCTGCTTCAGTCGAGGATTCAGAGGATTCGACAGCCCCGCGGATCCGACAGCAGAAGCCGCGAGACCGAGGTGCGGATGACGTCCAGCCCAGTTCCCAGTCCGTCCGCCAGCCCCTCTCCCAACCCTCCGGAGCGTGCGTCGGGCCGCTCGGCCGGCCGTCCGCTCGTGCCCGGTGCGGTCGCGTTGTCCGGGGTCAGCAAGGCGTTCGGCGTGGTCAGCGCCGTGGACGGGATCGATCTGGAGATCAGGCCGGGCGAGTTCTTCTCGATGCTCGGGCCGTCCGGGTCGGGAAAGACCACGGTGCTGCGCATGATCGCGGGCTTCGAGGCGCCGAGCGCCGGCCGGGTGCTGCTGGGCGGGGTCGACGTCACCGGCTTGCCCGCGTTCGACCGCGACGTCAACACGGTGTTCCAGGATTACGCCCTCTTTCCGCATCTGTCGGTGTGGCAGAACGTCGAGTACGGGCTGAAGGTCAAGCGGGTGCCGCGGGCGGAGCGGGCCGCACGGGTGGCCGAGGCGCTGGCGAGCGTGCAGTTGCCCTCCTTCGGTGACCGGCGCCCGGCCGAACTGTCCGGCGGGCAGCGCCAGCGGGTCGCGCTGGCCCGCGCGCTGGTCAACCGCCCGTCCGTGCTGCTGCTCGACGAGCCGCTCGGCGCCCTCGACCTGAAGCTCCGGCTGGAGATGCAGCTCGAACTCCAGCAGATCCAGCGCGAGGCCGGGATCACCTTCGTCCTCGTGACCCACGACCAGGACGAGGCGCTCACGATGAGCGACCGGATCGCGGTCCTCAACGCCGGCCGGATCGAGCAGGTCGGCACTCCCGCCGAGGTGTACGAGCGGCCGGCCACCGCGTTCGTGGCGGGCTTCGTCGGCACCTCGAACCTGCTCCGGGGCGCCTGCGCCGAGCAGGTCTTCGGCCGGCCCGGGACGTACTCGGTGCGCCCCGAGAAGATCCGCATCGCCCGTGCGGAGGACCCGCCGGGGCCCGACGAGTACGGCGTCACCGGGACGATCGGCGAGGTCGTCTACGCCGGCGCGCAGACCCGCTTCCTGGTCGACCTGGCGGCGGGCGGCCGGCTGGTGGCCGTCCGGCAGAACCTCGACGGCTCCGGTCTCGACGGCTCCGGTGCCGACGCCTCCCGCCGCCGGGGGGCGAGCGTCCTCCTGGCCTGGCGGCGACACCACACCGTCCGTATCGACAACTCCTGACCCTCAACCCTTGACGAAAGCGATCGAGTTCATGAGCACAACGCGCCCCCTACGCCGCCGGACCCTGCTTCGCCGCCCCCGCCGCCCCCGCCTCCACCGCCGCCCCCTGAGCGCCCTGGCGGCCGCGGCCGCCCTGCTGCTTCCCGTGGCGTGCGCGTCGAACTCCGGTGGCGGCGGCGGCGGCACGGGCACCGGGTTCACCGCACCGGACATCCCCGCGCAGAAGTCCCTCGGCCCGGGCGAGGGCACCGTCAACATCGTCGCCTGGGCCGGCTACGTCGAGTACGGGCAGGACAACAAGGCCGTCGACTGGGTCACCCCGTTCATCCGGCAGACCGGCTGCAAGGTGAGCCTCAAGGTGGCGGGCACCTCGGACGAGATGGTCGCGCTGATGAAGACCGGCCAGTACGACACCGTCTCGGCTTCCGGTGACGCGACGCTGCGCCTGATCGCGGGCGGCGACGTCGCGCCCGTCAACACCGCGCTCGTCCCCAACTATGCCGATATCTACCCCGGGTTGAAGAACCGCCCGTGGAACTCGGTCAAGGACGTACCGTACGGAATCCCGCACGGGCGCGGCGCCAACCTGCTGATGTACAACACCGACAAGGTCACCCCCGCGCCGACCTCCTGGGGTGCGGTCTTCACCCCGGACTCGCCCTACGCCGGGCACCTCACCGCGTACGACAGTCCGATCTACATCGCGGATGCCGCGCTGTACCTGATGAGGACCAGGCCCGAGCTCGGCATCAGGAACCCCTACGCCCTGACCTCCTCCCAACTGGACGCCGCGGTGGCACTGCTCAAGGTCCAGAAGAAGCAGGTCGGCTCCTACTGGAGCGACTACACCAAGGAGCAGGCGGCGTTCGACTCCGGCGACGCCCTGATCGGCACCACCTGGGAGGTGATCCAGCAGGCGGTCGCCGCCGACGGCAGGGTGCGGACGCAGGCGGTCCTGCCCGTCGAGGGTTCCACCGGCTGGTCCGACACCTGGATGGTCTCGGCGCACGCCCAGCACCCCAACTGCGCCTACGCGTGGATGGACTACATCGTCTCGCCGTCGGCCAACGCGCAGGTCGCCGAGTACTTCGGCGAGGCCCCGGCCAACTCCAAGGCCTGCGCGCAGATCACCGACAACCCGGGCTTCTGCGCCGACTACCACGCCACCGACGAGAACTGGTGGAAGGACGTCTACTACTGGACCACGCCCACCGCGCAGTGCGCCGACGGCAGCGGCCGCGACGACTGCACCGCGTACGCCCAGTGGGTCACCGCCTGGAACGGGATCAAGAGCTCTTGAGCGCCCCTGCCCCGGCGCACACCCCCGCGCGCACCCCGACACGCACCCCGATGCGCCGGCTGGCCGGGCTGCTCGACCGGCGCCCCGGTCTGCGGCTCGCGGCGCTGCTGGCGGCGCCGATGACCTGGCTGGTGCTGGCGTACCTCGGCTCGCTGGCGGTCCTCCTGCTGTCCGCGTTCTGGACCACCAACGCGTTCACCTCCGCCGTCGAGCAGCGCTGGACCGTCGACAACTTCCGGTCGCTGCTGACCGATCCCCAGTACCGGACGGTCGCCGTGCGTACGCTGGGCATCGCGGTGTCGGTGACGGTGATCGACGCGGTGGTCGCCCTCCCGATGGCCTTCTTCATCGCCCGCGTCGCTCGGCCCGGGAGCCGGCGCCTGCTGCTGGTGGCGGTGCTGACGCCGCTGTGGGCCGGCTACCTGGTCAAGGCCTACGCCTGGTGGGTGATGCTCAGCCACGGCGGTGTCCTGGACTGGGTCGCCGCCCCCTTCGGCGGGCACTCCCCCGGTTTCGGCGTGCCGGCGGTGGTCATGGTGCTCGCGTACCTGTGGCTGCCCTACATGGTGCTGCCGCTGTGCACCGCGTTCGGGCAGCTGCCGGACAGCCTGCTCGCCGCGGCGGCGGACCTCGGCGCCGGCCCCTGGCGGACCCTGCGCACGGTGGTGCTGCCGCTGGCCAGGCCGGCGCTCATCGCCGGGTCGGTCTTCACCTTCTCGCTGAGCCTGGGCGACTACCTGACGGTGCAGATCGTCGGCGGCACCACGTCCATGCTCGGCAACGTCATCGCGTCCAACGTGACGCTGAACCTGCCCCTGGCGGCCGCGGTGTCCTGCGTCCCGGTGCTGCTGATCGTGGGCTACCTGCTCGCCGTGCGCCGCACCGGCGCGTTGGACAGTCTGTGAGGCCGAGGCCCTGATGCAACTCTCCCGCGGTGCCCGGATCCTGCTCCGGACGGCGACGGCCCTGGGGTTCGCCGTCATCTACGCCCCGCTGCTGCTGGTCCTGGTGAACTCCTTCAACGCCTCGCGCTCCTTCGCCTGGCCGCCGTCCGGCTTCAGCACCCGCTGGTGGACGGCCGCCTGGCAGGAGACCGGGCTGCGCGAGGCGCTGGCCACGTCGCTGAAGGCCGGGCTCGGAGCCACCGGGGTGGCGCTGGTCCTGGGCACCATGGCGGCCTTCGCCGCGACCCGGTACCGGTTCTTCGGCCGGCAGTCGGTCTCCTTCCTGCTGATCCTGCCGATCGCCCTGCCCGGCATCGTCACCGGCATCGCGCTCAACGCCGCGTTCCGCACCGTGCTGACCCCGCTCGGGGTGGGCTTCGGCCTGTTCACCGTGGTCGTCGGGCACGCCACCTTCTGCATCGTGGTGGTGTTCAACAACGTGTCGGCTCGGCTGCGGCGCATCGCGCCGTCGGTCGAGGAGGCGTCGGCGGACCTCGGGGCGGACACCTTCCAGACCTTCTGGCACGTCACGCTGCCGGCCGTGCGCGGCGCGCTGCTCGCCGGGGCGCTGCTGGCCTTCGCGCTCTCCTTCGACGAGATCGTGGTGACCACCTTCACCGCGGGCCCCGGCACCCGGACGCTGCCGCTGTGGATCTTCGAGAACCTGGCCCGGCCCAACCAGGGCCCGGTGGTGGATGTCGTGGCCTCGGTGCTGATCGTCCTGGCCGTCCTGCCGGTCTACCTGGCGCAGCGCCTGTCCGGCGAGCCGCTGGAGGGACACGGCCTCTGAGCGGCCCCCGGCCGCAGGCGCTCGCGGGGGGGCGCCGGGCGCCGGGACCGCGCCGGGCACCAGGGCCGCGCCGGATTCCGTCGGCGCGGCCCCGCTCAGGACGAGCACGCCCAGAACGAGCCCGCTCGGGACGAGCCCGCTAAGGCAGCTGTACCGGGGTGAAGGTGCCCGCCGGGGTGTCGGCGAGGGCGCCGTTCATGGCGTCGCGCCAGATCGGGCCGGCCAGGGTGCCGCCGAAGGCCTGGCCCACGACGGTGCCGCCGATGCGCTGGCCGTCCAGGGGCTTGGGGTTGTCGGTGTCGCTGACGACGGTGGCGCCGGCCATCTCGGGGGTGTAGCCGACGAACCAGACCTGGCGACTCGCGTCGGTGGTGCCGGTCTTGCCGGCGCTGTCGCGGCTGCTGAGGCCGGCGGTCTGGCCGGTGCCGTCCTCGACGACGCCCTTGAGCATCGCGGTGACGGTGTCGGCGGTGGTGGTCGACATCACGGCGGAGCAGTTCGCCTGCGGCACCGCGAGCTGCTTGCCGTCGGGGCCGGTCACCGAGGCGATGGCGGTCGGCGCGCAGTAGGTGCCGTGGGCGGCGAAGGCCGCGTAGACGCCGGCCATCTCCAGCGGGGTCAGGTCGTTGCTGCCGAGCGTCATCGACGGGACGACCTGGAGCTTCTCGCCGCCCGCCTGCTGGGTGATGCCGAGCTTGTTGGTCATCTGGGCGACGTTGCACAGCCCGGCGTCGCCCTCCAGCTTGGCGAAGTAGGTGTTGACGGACTGCGCCATGGCCGTCTTCATGTCGAACTGGCCGGTGAGGCTCTGGCTGTCGTTGTGCACCTGCCCGGCGGAGGGGAACCGGCCGCCGGAGCAGTCCGTCATCGCCGGCCACGGGATGCTGTAGTCGGTGGTGTAGCTCTGGCTCGGCGAGATGCCGTTCTCCAGGGCCGCCGCGGCGACGATCGGTTTGAACGTCGAGCCGGTCGGGAAGCCGAGCCCGCCGCCCATGGCCTTGCCGACGTTGTAGTTGATCTGGGTCTGGTGCTGCTTGCCGTCGACGCCGTACGGGCGGCTCTGGCCCATCGCGAGGATCTTGCCGGTGCCCGGCTCGACGATGCTCATCGCGGTCGCGGCCTGGTCGCCGGCGTTCACGTGGGCGGTGACGGAGGCGTAGAGCGAGGCCTGGGCCTTGGGGTCGAGGGTGGTGTGGATCTGGAGGCCGCCGCGCTTCCACACCGCCTGCCGTTCGGCCGCCGACTTGCCGAAGGCCGGGTCGGTGAGCACCGTCTGGCGCACGTAGTCGCAGAAGAAGCCCTCGCCCTGCTTGGCCAGGATGCAGCCCTGCTGCGGCGCCTGGACGTTGAGCCCGAGCGGGGTCGCGATGGCCTGCTGGGCCTGGTCCTTGGTGATGTGCCCGTACTCGGCCATCTTGCGCAGCACGGTGTCGCGCCGGTCCTTCGCCGCGGTCGGGTTGACCGTCGGGTCGTAGCCGGTGGGCGACTGCACCAGGCCGGCGAGCAGCGCGGCCTGCGGCAGGGTGAGGTCCTTGGCGTGCACGCCGAAGTAGCGCCGCGCTGCCGACTCGATGCCGTAGGCCTTCTCGCCGAAGAAGGTGATGTTCAGGTAGTTGGTGAGGATCTGGTCCTTGCTCAGGGTCTCCTCGACCTTGATCGCGTACTTCAGTTCCTGGATCTTGCGGCCGACGGTCTGGCGCTGCGCCTCGGCCACCTTCTGCGGGTCGTCGCCCGCCTCGTCGACGAAGACGTTCTTCACGTACTGCTGGGTCAGGGTGGACGCGCCCTGCGCGGTGCCGCCGGAGGTGGCGTTCTTGTCCAGGGCGCGCAGCACGCCCTTGAGGTCGATCGCGCCGTGCTCGTAGAAGCGGTTGTCCTCGACGTCGACGAGTGCGGTCTTCACCAGCGGGGATATCTGGTCCGCCGGGACGACGGTGCGGTCGCGGTCGTACACGGTGGCGATCGTGCCGCCCTGCGCGTCGAGGATCGTCGAGGCCTGTGAGAGCGCCGGGGTCTTGAAGTCGTCGGGCAGGCTCTGGAAGTCGTCGGCCGCCGACCGGGCGCCGAGCCCGGCGGCCGCCACCGCGGGCAGGGCTATGCCCGCCGCCACGATCCCGGCGATCACGCTCACCCCGATCAGCCGCGTTCCGTGCCCCAGTTTCCGCATCTCCATCGCCTCCCGCTTCTCCGCCATGTCGTGCGCGACGTTACGTGCGCGTCATGAGGAACTCCTTGGGAGGCGGACCCCGCCGTGTCACAGCCCTGTGACAGTCCGCCGCTCGCCTCGGGTTCTGGCGGTTGTCGCGACACCCCGTCCAGCCCAGCTCCGGCGAACTCCGCGAAGTCCGTCATCCGAGGCGGCGGAATTGACACTTCCTGCCGTTGGCGCCGGAGAGGGCAAGGGCGGTCTTTCCGAATCCGGCAGCCCCGGGGGGAGGCTCCCGCGAAACCCGGGGCGACAAATTCGCCCGTGGCGGGCCCGAGCCTGCTAGAGTCGTACGAGTTGCAGTAGTGGTTCCCATGGACTTTGTGTGCGCCTGCTGATGTTTTGCAGGCGCATTTTTGTTTCCCGGCTCTTCCCCGGGTGGGTGCTCATCGCGGCGACTCGGAGCCTGCATGGTGCGGGCTTCGGACAGCCCTTGAAGGAGATTATTTTTATGGCTAATGGCACCGTGAAGTGGTTCAACGCGGAAAAGGGCTTCGGCTTCATCGAGCAGGAGGGTGGCGGCCCGGACGTCTTCGCCCACTACTCGAACATCAACGCCAACGGCTTCCGTGAGCTGCTCGAGGGCCAGAAGGTCGAGTTCGACGTCACGCAGGGCCAGAAGGGCCCGCAGGCCGAGAACATTCGCCCGCTGTAGTTTTTCTGCCACGGCACCCGCCTAGCAGCGAGGGGCCCGCACCGCGTACATGTTGCCCGGTGCGGGCCCCTCGGCATTGCGTCACGGACGCATTCCCGGCCGCTCAGGCCCCCTGGCTCCGCCACCGGCGGCCATCCCCACGCGAGACCCACAGCTCCGCGTCCGGATCGGCGCCCTGCCGTGACAGCTCACGGTTCGAGGTCGTTCGCTCCCGCCCCTCCCGGGTGAGCGCCGACCGTAGGTGACGTGCCGCACGGTTCTACCGTCCACGCTCCGCCCGTCACACTTCCGGCCCGTTCCCTTGCGGTCTCCGTCGGCGCCCCGCGCCACGGGGCCTTCCTCGTGACGCGCCGCCTTGAGGAAGGTTTCCACGTGAACCGCTCCAGTCGCTCCTCGTACCAGAACGCCAACTCCCGCTCCGGCGCAGGCTCCCGATCCGCCGCAGGCTCCCGCTCCGGCGGCAGTTCCTTCTACGGCTCCCGTCCGGCCGGCGGCCGGCGCTCCTCCGACCGGGGCCGCCGCCAGGACTCCTCCCCGCAGGGCGAGTTCGCGATGCCGGTGAGCACCACTCCCGCCCTGCCGGCCGTCGAGTCCTTCGCCGAACTGGACATGCCCGCAGCCCTGTTGAAGACGCTGACCCGCCAGGGCGTCACCTCGCCGTTCCCCATCCAGGCCGCGACGCTGCCGAACTCCCTGGCCGGCCGCGACGTGCTCGGCCGGGGCCGCACCGGCTCCGGCAAGACCATCGCCTTCGGTCTCGCCGTCCTGGCCCGCACCGCGGGGCAGCGGGCCGAACCCCGCCGCCCGTTGGCCCTGGTGCTGGTCCCCACCCGCGAGCTCGCGCAGCAGGTCACCGAGGCGCTCACCCCCTACGCCCACTCCGTGCGCCTGCGGATGGCGACCGTGGTCGGCGGGATGTCGATCGGCCGCCAGGCGCAGGTGCTGAACCGCGGGGCGGAGGTCGTGGTGGCCACCCCCGGCCGGCTCAAGGACCTGATCCAGCGCGGCGACTGCCAGCTGGACGGGGTCGGCGTCACCGTCCTCGACGAGGCCGACCAGATGGCCGACATGGGCTTCCTGCCCCAGGTCACCGAGCTCCTCGAACAGGTCGCCGAAGGCTGCCAGACCATGCTGTTCTCCGCCACCCTGGACCGCAACGTCGACCGCCTCGTGCGGCACTTCCTGAACGACCCGGTCACCCACTCGGTGGACCCGTCCGCAGCAGCGGTCAGCACCATGGAGCACCACGTGCTGCACGTGCAGAACCACGACAAGAACGCCACGATCGCCCACATCGCCTCCCGCGACGGCGGGGTGATCATGTTCACCGACACCCGGGACCGCGCCGACGCGCTGGTCGAGGACCTGCTCGCCAACGGGGTCAAGGCCGCGGCCCTGCACGGCGGCAAGTCCCAGCCCCAGCGCAACCGCACCCTGGAGCAGTTCCGCACCGGCCAGGTCACCGCGCTGATCGCCACCAACGTCGCCGCCCGGGGCATCCACATCGACGGCCTCGACCTGGTCGTCAACCTCGACCCGCCGAGCGACCACAAGGACTACCTCCACCGGGGCGGCCGCACCGCCCGGGCCGGCGAGTCCGGCACCGTCGTCACCCTCGTCCTGCCCAGCCAGCGCCGCCAGATGGCCCGGATGATGACCACCGCCGGCATCACCCCCGTCACCACCAGGGTCCTCGCCGGCGACGAGGACCTGACCCGCATCACCGGCGCCCGCGTCCCCACCGGTGTGCCCGTGGTCATCGCCGACCCCGTCGTCGAGCGTCCGCGCCGCAGCGCGGCCACGAACCGCGGCCGCCGCGGACGCCCCGCCCCCACCGGAGGCGACACCCGCGCGGCCTCCGGGCGCGACAACCAGGGCTCCTCGGGCCGTCGCCGGGCGCCCAGGCGCGTCACCCTCGCCGCGTAGCACCCCGGAGCGGGCCCGGTTCACCATGCGGACCGGGCCCGCTCAGCCGCTCCCAGGCCTCCCCAGTCCCTCCCAGCCCTCCGCGGCACCCCGGCAGCAGCGACACGAAGGAGCCCGCCCATGACCATCGCCCCCGGACACCCCGCAAGCACCGCCACGGTCGGCGACCTCATGAAACGCCCGGAACTGCAGATCAGCGACGACGTCATGGTCGACACCGCGATGGACGTCCTGCAGAGCTCCGGAAGCGACCACCTGCTCGTCCGCGACGACGACGGCCGCTGCGCCGGGCTGCTGACCCGCCTGCACCTCGCGCCGTTCCAGGCCCGGTCCTGGTACACCGAGCGCACTCCGGTGCGCGACATCGTCCTCGACCGCGCCCCGTTCGCCACCGCCGACATGCCCGCCACCACGGCGGCCACCACCATGCGCGCCCGCGGCCTGGACGCGTGGCCGGTGGTGGACCACGACGGCCACGCCATCGGCCTGCTCAGCTTCTAGACACGATCCCCTCGACGATCCTCATCAGGCGCTCCCCCGCCTGGTCGACGCTGCCGTTCTGCGCGCAGACCTGCGCCCCTTCGAGCACGAAGGTGATCTCGGCTGCGGCCTGCGCCGGGTCGGGCAGCCGCGCCTCGGCGCACATGGCGACCAGCCTGCGCAGTTGGTGGGCCTTGTGCTCCTCGATGACCTGCCGCGCCGGGTCGGAGCGGTCGGGCAGTTCGGCGATGGAGTTGATGAACGGACAGCCCCGGTGCGAGATGGCCGGCAGCCCCTCGGCGATGAAGCGGGCCAGGCCCAGGATCTGCTCCCCGGGCCGGCCGGGGTGCTCGGCCTCGACCCGGTCGAAGGCCGCCTGGTAGTCGGCGGCGACGATCCGCAGCCACTCCGCGACCAGTGCGTCCTTGGTCTCGAAGTGCCGGTAGATCGCCATCTTGGTGGTCTCGGCCTTCTCGGCGATCGCCTGGACGCCCACCCGCCGGATCCCCTCGCTCTGGAAGAGCTCTTCCGCCGCGTCGAGGATGCGCTCACGCGGCGGCAGCTTGGCCACCCTGCTCGGCCTTCTGGTGCTCGATGTCATGACTGCTCCGTGACGTCCGGTCGGCGGTTCCGAGGGGCCTTCCCACTCGCCTTCCCGCTTCCGCCACGATACCAAGCAGCACCATACGATACCGTTCGGTATCGTCAGATGCTGACCGGTATCGCTCTTTCCGCTGGGAGTGACAAGTGAGGATTGCCGAATACACGAGCTTCGACGCGGTCGGGCTCGCCGAGCTGGTGGCCGACGGCGAGGTGACCCCCGCCGAACTGGAAGCCGTCGCCCGAGGGGCCGCGCAGGCAGTCGATCCGCAGCTCAACGCCATCGTGGAGACCTGGCCCACCGACGACGCGCCCAGCCCGGGCAGCGCGCCGCTGGCCGGGGTCCCCTTCCTGATCAAGGACATCGGAGTCGCCATGGCCGGGCGGCGCATGGAGCTGGGCAGCCGTCTCGCGGCCGCACCAGCTACCACTACGGGCAGCAGGTCAGCGGCGCCCAGTTCGTCGCCGCGTTCGAGGTCCGCAACCGGGTCGCCCGCAGCCTGGCACGGCACTTCGACGCGTACGACACCCTGCTCACCCCGACCCTGCCGGAGCTCCCCCCGCTCCTGAACACCTACACCGAGGGCGGGGAGACGCTGGACGGCCTCGGCTGGATCGACCGCCTCCTCGACCGCTCGCCGTTCACCGCGGCGTTCAACGTGGCCGGCACGCCCGCCATGTCCGTACCACTGACGGCCGACACCGGGACGGGACTCCCGATCGGCATGCAGTTCGCCGCCGGGTACGGCCGCGAAGGCCGCCTCTTCCGCCTCGCCGGGCAACTCGAACAAGCGAGCCCGTGGTCGCACCGCACGCCCCCCGTCTGGGCGGGAAACACCCCGGGCCGCTGACGAACGCCCTGGGGAACCGGGTCGTGTGACCGCACAGAAAGCGGCTCAGACGAGCACGACCCGGCGCCCCCGCGTGTGGCCGGCGTGGCTGTCGATGTGCGCCGCCGCAACATCAGCACGCGACCTTCGCGGACCACGATCGCGGCGGCGATGCCCGGGGGCTCGTGAGTGGTCGGGTTCACGTCGGCTCCTCAAGGGGCGGATAGAACGGGTGACTGATCGTGGAGGCGTCTCCGAAGCAACTCGGCGATGTCCGAGGACGCTGCTCGGCGAGACCAGCACCGTGACCGCCCTCGCTGAGTCAGTGACGCAGAGGGCGGCCCTGGAATTCATGTGCGACGCAGGAACCTGCGGGGGCCGCGATGACGTCCCGCACGCCGGCCTTCCGCTGTTTCCAAATCTGTCGCTGGACCGGGCTGGCCTGGTTCGTCGTTGAGAACGATCGACTGCCAGACCCGCTCTTGGAGTTCCTGGATGCAGGGCCCGCAGGCGTACATCGCCGCCTGGGCGCCGGCCAAGCTCGCCGGGCCGATCCACAGCACGCGTGTCCGCTGCTGACCGCAGTAGAGCCAGCAGACGCCGTCGACCCAGTGGTTGCCGTCGTCCATGGCGGCCGGAGCGGGCAGGCCGCCACGGACGAAGTCGGCGATCCCGGGTATCACCTGGTGGGGCACTGCCGGGTCCGTAAGCACACGTTCCCCCAAGGTCAGCTTCCGTCGGCAGCGGCGGTCTCCACCCCGTCGATCGGCGACCACTCCTGTTCCAGGATCGAGTAGGTGATCGAGTCGCGCCACGCGCCTCGGACGAAGACGTGATCGCGGATACGGCCGTCCTCGGTCATCCCGGCCCGGAGGAGAGTCCGCGCCGAAGCCTCGTTGAGTGGCGAGCGGGCTGCCCAGACACGGTGCAGGCCAAGCCTGTTGAACGCCAGCGCGCACAGCAGATGGACGGTCTCCGCGCCCAGCCCCCGCCCCCACACGGCGGGGTGCAGGGCGAAGCCGATGGTGGCCGCCTGCTGGGGCTCGGTCGCCAGGCGGGCGTAGCCGATCAGGTCGTGCTGGCCGAGTCGGGTGACGGCTAGGCAGTACTCCGTCCTCGGGCTGTCCTTCGCCGACGCGATCGAGCGGTCGGTGATCAGCTGGACCTGGTCCAGGGTGCGCGGCTCGAAGCTGAGATGCCGAGTGGCCTCCGGGTCGCCGTAGATGGCCAGAAGGGCGTCGGCATCCCCGGGTTCGACTTCGCGCAGTGCCAGGCGAGGGCCGGCCAGGTGGACTGAGGTCATGGCTTCGGAGCCTACCGGCGTGGTCACCGGATGAGGACCGACGTCGGGGTGGCGGTGAAGGCTTCGATCTCCTCGCGCAGGTTGACGACCGCTCCTCCATCTCGGCGGCTGTCGGCGCGCAGCGCGCTGTGGACGCGCTGGGCACTGCTGGTGATGCCGAAGTTCCTTTGCTCAAAGGGGAGATCGAGTACCGGACGAACAGCCTCGGCTGCGCCCTCGAACTCGCCGCGGGCGATGCGGGCGAGCGCGAGGTCGGTCTGGGCGCCGGCCTCGTCGCCGAAGGCCCACTCGTCCTCGGCGGCGTTGCGGTACGCGGTGACGGCGGCCTCCGACTGGCTCTCGCCGAGCGCGGGGTCCTCGCCCAGGTGCACGGTGGCCTCGGCGACGTAGTAGAGCTGTCGGGGCACCGGGAAGGTCATGATGCCGCCGAAGCCGTCGAGGTCGTCGAGCTGGACCGTCGCGCGGGCGTCCTCCGCTCGCTGGATGGCAGCGCGCGTGGCCTCGCCGTCGCCGAGCAGGGCGTTGGCGCGAGCGGACAGACAGGCGAGCCACACGCTCGTGGTGCCGCGAACGCTGCCGGCAGCGGACTGCCCGAGCGCGGCGTAGTCTGCGGCTTCACCCGGGCGGCCGGCCCAGTAGGCGATGAGCGACTGCAACGAGCGGATCCAGGCGCGCATCGCGTGGTGGTCGGCGTTGTCGGCGCACACGTAGGCGGTGCGGGCCTGCATCATCGCGGCGCTCGGGTTGCCCAGGTCGTGGCTGGCCTTGGCGAGCATCCCCGAGGTGATCCCGGCGAGGAGGTACAGCTCGCGGGCCTGCAGGGGCTTGACCCTGCCGTGCTCCAGCAACCGGAAGGTGAGGTCCTGGACCTCGACCAGGTCGCCGAGGAGAGTGGGGAGGGCTAGCCGGGGATAGGCAGCGGTCAGCCGCCGCACCTCGTCATGGATCTGCCCCAGCGTCTCCGGGCCGACACTGCTGCCCTCCGCCATCGCGGTGAACCGAAGCGCACGACGAGCTGCCATCACAACCTGCCTTTCCAATTCCGTGGTGCCCGCGTCGAGGCGGGTCTCGATGCCGAACGGGTCACCAGCAGGCGACACGCGCGCCTGCTCGGACGAGAGGAGGACGGGGGCCAGCCGTGGCGGTGGGACGAAGAACGATGGCGCGACGGCTTCCGGACCCGGATTCGCCGGGGCGGGCGCCAGGAGGAGGTCGACGCTGACTCCGAACATGGCCTCAAGAACCCGGCACAGGTCCGGATACGGCCGTGTCTTGACCGCGCCGCCGTACCAGCGTTCGAACTGGCGCTTGGAGACCGACAGTCCCTCCAGTCGAGGGTCGTCGTCCTCCCGTGCCAGCCGGTTGGCCGTTGCTTCGAACCGGAGCCGGAAGGTCTCGTGTACCTGCCAGTGCCGCTGTAGCGTCAACACCCTCAACAGCGTTGGATCTTGAGCCACAGCAGATCCTCTCCGATCCCCGTTCGTCTGTTCTGACGATAGCCCTGGCAGCTCGACAGGAAACCCCTTCAGGCGCCGCCCGACCGAGATGACGGCGGCCATGACGGCAGTCATGACGCGCAACGACGCAAGCCCCTCGCTCCGCCCGCGAACGGCGGCGGCCAGAAGACGGCAGCGGCGTCGTATCGAAGCCCCTCGGCGCGCCGCCATCCTGAGCACTCCTTCGCTTTCCGTGCATTCCTGACAGCGAAGCGTGAGATCAGCTGCTGAGACCAGCAGCCCCCGAGAACACCCACGTCGAGCACCACGTGGACCCGGCCTACCGAGCAGCAGGTCGGCGACGGGAGGGAACTGATGGACAACACCTTGACCACCCTGGCCGGGCAGATCGCCCAACTGGACGCGGTGGATCCCGCACAGCTCGAACGGATTCGCCACGAGGCCCTGACTGCGCGGGCCCCCTGGAAGGCGGAGTACAGCGCCTACCAGTCGGGCGGCTGGTGGACGACCTCGCTCATGAACGCCTCCGGCGACGCCGGCGACGTGACGATCGGCGACTGCACCGCCCAGCCGACCGCGCTCCTCGGACAGATGCCGGCCACCGCCGCTCTGCTGGCCGAGCTGGGCCTGAACTACATGTGGGTGCGCCTGGCCCGCCTGGAGGCCAACGCCTTCCTCTGGGAACACCGCGACTACGACGAACTGGACCAGGTCGAACGGCACCGGCTGCACATCCCGCTGCACACCAACTCCTCCGCGTTCCTGGTCACCGGCGGCACGAAGGTGCACATGACCGGCGGCCGGATCTGGCGGCTGACGCCGACCTACGCGCACGGGGTGTGCAACCTGCTCGGCCCCGACCGCATCCACCTGATCGCCGACGTGTACGCCGACGACGTCTACCGGCGGCTCGCGCGGCGCCCGTCCCTCCACCCTGCGGCTGCGGAACCGCTGCCCACCGCCGACGAAACGATGCTCGCCGAACGGCTGGAGGCCGCCCGCGGCATGGCCGCGCTTGGCTACACCGACGCGGCCGAACGCTTGCTGCTGCGACTGTTCTACGCGTACGCCCTGCCCGAGGGCACGGTCTACGACCTGATCGCCGAACTGCACACCTCGCTCGGCGACATGGAGGCCGCGACGCGCTGGACGGTGGCCAAGCGGCGCCTCCTTGCCCTCACGCCCTGACCGGCGGCTCACCTCGTACTGTCCACCCCCGCCGGAATCCGAACGGAGGACGCGCATGCCCACCCTGCAACTGGCCGAGCTCACCCAGGCCAACCGCCCGACCCAGCTCCCGCTCCTGGCGAAGCTCGCCGACATCCTGGCCACCTCCCCGGCCGTCACCCACCTGATGGTCCGCGGGTCACTGGCCCACGGCACCGCCGACCGCCTCTCCGACGTCGACTTCGTCGTCGGCGTCCATGACGCCCGGCTGCCCGCCTTCGCCGAGGCCCTGAACGACCTCATGTCCATCGAGGCCGGCGCCCTGCTGCCCGGCTGGCGCGACACGATCGTCGCCGACCTCGGCGGGGTCGGGACGGTCTTCCTCATCCCGGATGAGGGCAGGCTGCACCAGATCGACCTCTACCTCGCGCCTGCGTCCCGCATCCCCCACCTGCAGGCGACGGTCGCCACAGCCCCGCTCCTCGACCGCCGGCCCGCACCTGCCGCCCCGGAAGCGGTCGCGCTGGCCGAGCGCTTCGCCGCCGAGTTCCTCGCCCGGCCGCACTCGTGCACCGAGCTGCTGATCGAGCACCTGGTGCTGGCCGTACTGCTCCACAAGCGCATCAAGCGCGGCCAGCGGTTCGTCGCCTACTCCGAGTGGCACAGGCTGCACACCGCGACGAAGGACCTCATCAAGACCGCCCTCGCACCGGCCTCCCGGTACTGGGGCTGGTACCAGCTCCGCGAGGAGATCGCCGTCACCCCGATCGGCCGGGCCTGCCTGGGCGACCTGGACGCGGCGATCAGCGGGCCGGCGATCCCGCTGGCCGCGGACGTCGACTCGGCGATCGAGCGGATGCTCGCTCTGGTGAACCGCACCTGCCCGGAAGCACTCGACGGACTGCGCGACGCCGTCGCCGCCTACCGCACCTACCTGGAGCTGGTGTGAACGCGCTTCACCTCTCGGGCCCGGCGACCAGCCGGGCCCGAGAGGGCCTCACCGCCGTCTTCTTCGGAGGAGTCGTCCCCGCTTCCGAAGCGGAGGAGAAGCTGGCCGAGGAGATCGGCCGGGCCCTGGCCCAAGCCGGGTACTCCCTTCTCCACGGCGGCTACAACGGGCTGATGGAGGCTGCCGCCCGCGGGGCCTCCTCGCAGGGAGCCACGGTCACCGCGGTCACGCTGATCGGTAAGCACGACGAGTGGGGAGCGTTCAACCCGCACGCCACCTCGTCGGTCCACCTGCCCGACCTCGGTACCCGTCTCAACCACTACCTGGAACACGCCGACCTGGTCGTTGCGATGGGCGGTGGCGTCGGCACCCTGCACGAGCTGACCGCCGCCCTCTACTACGCGACCACCGTCCGCCCCATGCCGGTGCATCTCGCCGGACCCACCGCCCTTCGCCTGCTCGCGTTCCTGCGCGAGGAGAAGTGGCTCTTCGAGACTCCCACCCGACCGCTCGGATTCCTCACGGCCACCGAGTCCGCTGACGCCTTCTGCGCTCAGCTCGCCGCCCTCGATACGGCCCCGATCGGAGGAGCATGACCACCAGCACACCGCTGGCCGGCCTCGCCGTCAGGCTCGCCGAAACCGCTTGCGTCAACGCCTCGTTCAAGCTCGCCAACGGTACCCAGCTCGATGCCTACTTCGACGAGTACCGCCTCGCCGCCGACCCGACGCTCCTGCGCGACACCGCAGCCGCCATGGCCAACCTCGTTCCCGACGACGCCCAGGTCCTGGCCGGCATCGAACTCGGCGGCGTCCCCCTCGTCGTCGCTCTGTCCGCTGCCACCGGCCTGCCCGCCGTCTTCCTGCGCCGCCAGCCCAAGCGCTACGGCTCCCACCGCCAGATCGAAGGCGCCGCCATTGACGGCCGTCGAACCGTCCTCGTCGACGACGTTGTTCGCTCCGGCGGCCAACTGCTCAATATGGCCCGGATCTTGCGGATATCAGGAGCCCCCGTCGCCGACGCTCTGTGTGTGCTGGAGCGCCCGCTCGGTGGACGCATGCTGCTGGCCGACCAGCGGGTCACCCTGCACAGCCTGCTCACCGAGGCCGACCTGCCCTCGCCCAGGAACGGAGATCCGGCGTGAGGCGAGTCGCACTCTTCGACGTCGACGGCGTACTCGTCGACAGCAAGGCTGCCCAACTCACCGCCCTGGCAGGGTTCGCGACCTCCGCACTCGGCCGCCGCGTCAGTGTCGCGGACCTCCCGTCGTGGGCCGCGACCGCCCCGCGAGCGCAGGTGCTGGCCGAGCTGGGCCTGTACGGAGCGATCAACGAGGACGGCTGGGATGCGGCCACCGCCACTGCCAGCCTCGACGCCGTCGTCTTCCCATTCGTCAGGGACACCTTGAAGAAGCTCCGGGCCGAGGGCCTGGCCACCGGCATCGTCACCCGGCGGGACCACCGCCGGCTGGGCTGGCTGCTGCCGATGGACATCCTCGACCTGATGGAGACCGCGGTCTGTTACGAGGATGCGACGCCCAAGCCCGCGCCCGACGGCCTCCATCTCGCCCTCCACCGACTCGGCATTGCTCCCAGCGCCGCCGTCTTCGTCGGGGACACGGACGCGGACATCTACGCCGCCAGAGCGGCGGGCGTCACCTCCGTGGGTGCGGGCTGGGGCTTCACCGAGCCCGAGGCGCTCGCAGGCTTCGGAGCAGACCTGGTCCTGCTCGACCCTGCCGAGCTCACCGACGTAGTGTTCGCCCTGCTGCACGCGGGTAATCCGACAGGAACTGCAAGCGATCTTGACGTCAGATCAGTTACGCTGGCCGGAGAAGTTGGTGGTGCAGCACACACAGGATCAACGCGTGGGCTGCGCCACCAGTGAGCAGTGGGCAACGGATCTGGAGTCATGGTCTACACCGTGGGGGCGCGAGCTATCTGCGTCGAGCTGGAGAACTGAGAACTTCTCAGTCCCTGTTCTCGGCCCGGCTCGGCGTGTGATCACCCCCCCACCTCTCCACGACTCTTCCGTGAGGGCCATACCGCCATGCGCTCGACGCAGATCCGCTCCACCTTCCTGGACTTCTTCACCTCGCGCGGCCACCGCCACGTCCCGTCCAGCCCGCTCATCCCCTCCGACCCGACCCTGCTGCTGGCCAACGCCGGGATGAACCAGTTCAAGCCCTACTTCCTGGGCGAGGTCACCCCGGAGTTCGCCCGCGCCACCAGCATCCAGAAGTGCGCCCGTACCTCCGACATCGACAACGTCGGCCGCACCAACCGGCACGCCACCTTCTTCGAGATGCTCGGCAACTTCTCCTTCGGTGACTACTTCAAGGCCGACGCCATCGCCTACGCCTGGGAACTCCTCACCCAGGGCTACAACTTGGAGAAGAACCGGCTCTGGGTCACCGTCTACCAGGACGACGACGAGGCCGAGCAGCTCTGGCGCAAGATCGGCGTCCCCGCCGAGCGCATCCAACGCCTGGGCATGGACGACAACTTCTGGTCCATGGGCGTCCCCGGACCCTGCGGACCCTCCTCCGAACTCCACTACGACCGAGGCCCCGCCTTCGGCCCCGAAGGCGGCCCCGCCGTCGACGGCGAGCGCTTCATGGAGATCTGGAACCTCGTCTTCATGCAGTCCCAGCGCGGTGAAGGCGACGGAAAGGACGACTTCCCGATCCTCGGCGACCTCGCCCAGCAGAGCATCGACACCGGCCTCGGCCTCGACCGCCTCGCCGCGATCCTCCAGGGCGTCGAGAACGTCTGCACCACCGACCTGCTCCTGCCGACCCTCAAGACGGTCCAGGAACTCGCTGGCCGCGACTACCCCGGCAGCGGTGAGGAGAAGGTCTCCTTCCAGGTCGTCACCGAGCACGCCCGCTCCATCGCCTTCCTCATCGCCGACGGCGTCCTGCCCGCCAAGGACGGACGCGGCTACATCCTGCGCCGCCTCATGCGTCGGGCGATCCGCCACGCCCGCCTGCTCGGAATCGACCAGGACGTCCTCGCGCCGACCACCAGCAGCCTGATCGCCAACCTCAGCGCCGTCTGGACCGAACTCTCCGACCAGGCCGCCCTCATCGAGCAGGTCGTCACCGCCGAGGAGGAGTCGTTCACCCGCACCCTCACACAGGGCACCCGGCTGCTGAACGCCGCGATCACCCGTACCCGCAAGACCCGCTCCAGCATCTTGCCCGGCGAGACCGCCTTCGAACTGGCCGACACCTTCGGGTTCCCCCTGGAACTGACCGTCGAGGCAGCCCACGACGCCGGACTGGCGGTCGACGAGGACCGCTTCGCCACCCTGCTGGACGAGCAGAAGAAGCGTGCCAAGGCCGGCGGCAAGGCCAAGACCACCGAAGCCCTGCGCAAGCAGGACACCTACCGCGAGCTGTCCGCCCACCTGCCCCGCACCGACTTCCTGGGCTACGACCACCTCACGGCAGAGGTCACCGTCCTGGGCCTGATCTCCGACGGCGCCGTCACCACCGCCCCCGAAGGCGCCAACGTCGAACTCGTCCTCGACCGCTCCCCGTTCTACGCCGAGGCCGGCGGCCAGATCGGCGACACCGGCACCCTGCGCACCACCGACGGCACGCTGTTGCGGATCACCGACACCCGATATGGCCTGGAAGGCTTCCGCGTCCACAGCGCCCGCGTGATCGAAGGCGAGATCCGCACCGGAGCGAGCGGCGAAGCCACCGTCGACGCCGACCGCCGCAAGGGCCTCATGCGCTCCCACTCGGCCACTCACATCCTGCACGCCGTCGTCCGCGCCACCCTCGGCGACCACGCCCGCCAGCAAGGATCCCTCGTCGAACCCGACCGGCTCCGCTTCGACTTCGCCCACTTCTCCGCCCTCAACCCCGACCAGCTCGCCGAGATCGAAGCCGCCGTCAACGCCCACGTCCTCGACGACCCGGGCGTCCGGGCCTGGTACGCCGACCGCGTCGAAGCCGAGGCCGCCGGCGCCATCGCCCTGTTCGGCGAGAAGTACGGCGACACCGTGCGCATCATCGACATCGGCGACTTCTCCCGCGAGCTGTGCGGCGGAACCCACGTCGGCCACGGCTCCCAGGTCGGTGCCTTCCGCCTGCTCAGCGAGTCCTCGGTCGGCTCCAACCTCCGCCGCATCGAAGCCCTCACCGGCCACGGGACCCTCCGCCACCACAACACCGAACGCCGACTGCTCGAAGAGGTCTCCACACTCCTCGGCACACGCCCCACGGATGCCCCCGAGGCCCTGCACAAGCGCCTCGACGCCATGGCCATCACACAGCGGGAACTCGTCCGCCTGCGCGAGGCCGAACTACGGAACCAGGCCGGACAACTCGCCGAGGGCTCCCGCCAAGTACCCGGAGGCTGGATCGTCTCGCAGCGGGTCACGGGGCTGGGGGCGGATGACCTCCGCGTCCTCGCCGCCGGCACAGCCGACCGCCTCCGCAACGACCGCGCCGTGGTCGTTCTCGGGACCGACCACGACGGCAAAGCCCTGCTCGTCGCCGCCATCACGCCTAGTCTTCTCAGCGACGGAGCCGAGGCCAGCCAGATCCTTGCGGGTGCTGCCCGCGCCGTAGGCGGCGGAACAGGCGGCAAGGGGCCAGTCGCCAACGCCGGAGGCCGCCGCGTCGAAGCCCTGGACGAGGCCCTCAGCATCGCTGTCCAGGCGGCGACCCGCGTCCTCAACGAGTAGACGTCCGCGTGCATGAGCATGCTGTGGGCGGCGGGCCCGGCGCGGAGCCGCCGCCCAGTGCATGCCTCCGCCACCACGATCAGCGGACCAGCAGGTCTTTCACCAGGACAACGCTTTCGTAGTTGGTGACGTCCCACCGCCACGTGCCCACCGGGACGTAGCCACGCCGGCGGTACCAGCCGACCAGCTCGCTCGCCTGGGACGACGTGTCGATCACTATCTGTCCGCAACCCGACGCGGCAATCCGCTCCTCCGCGAGCGCCAGCAGCCACTGACCCAGCCCGGTGCCCCGCCGCGACGGCTCCACCGCCAGCTGCCAGAACGACCCCGCGCCCGCCGGAGCCGGGTATCCCTCCGGGGCCGCGAAAGGAGCCGCCACCGTCACCGTCGCCACCATCGCGTCCCCCTGGAACGCCACCCAGCACTCACCCTTGCCCAGGCGGTAGGCCGTGTCCTGCGCGGACTGGTACGAGGCAAAGAAGACCCGCCCAGCGGCGGCGTGATCGGCGTATGCGAGATGCAGCAGGCGGGTCAGCTGCTCCACCGAGTCCCCTACGGCGAATCGCCGCACGGTGCCGAGGCCAAAGGGGCGCTCTCGGGCCGCCGGATCAGTCGATCGAAAAGTCACAGCAACAGTGTCGGCCGAACGCTGACCTACGGCCTGCTGGGTGATCGATGCTTCGGCCAGGACTTAGGTGGTAACCCAGCGTGGACCACTTCAGTCGTTGCCATGAGCGACTCCGACGCGCCTGAGGTCGTTGCCCAGCCGCGCACCGCCGCCGGCGTGCTGTTCTTCGACGAAGCTGACCGCGTGCTCCTGGTGAAGCCCACGTACAAGCCGGGATGGGAGATCCCGGGCGGTTACCTCCACCCCGGTGAGACTCCGAGCGAAGGCGCGGCCCGGGAGGTCAAGGAGCTCCGGCATGGTAGGACCGAGTACCTCAACGACCCCGACGCGCCGAAGGCCAACACCCTTATCCCCGCCAGCAACCTGCTCGTCGTCGACCACACCGGCGCCATCCTGCTCCAACGCCGCCGCGACACCGGCCAGTGGGCCCTGCCCGGTGGAGCCCAGGACATCGGGGAGACCGCCGCCTAGTTGTACTGGCCCCTGAGGTAGGGACTGCTTCCTGAAGTCTTCGGCCTCCTCGTCGTTCGCCCAACAGGGGCCGTCCAGCAGATAGGGGGAGTTCGGGAGCCCCGCGGGTCGTGACAGCATCGACGTGCAGCCGGGAAGCCCGGGCGCCGACCGCCTCCAGGACGGCCCCGACACGTGCCAGATCCGTGCCGGAACGGGTGGAGAACAGTGGACAGCAGCGGTCTGCGCCGGGCCCCGAAGGACTGGTCGGGCCAGCATCCATGCAGGTCAGGGCAATGCCGGTGAGTTAGGGCGTTTCCGCAGGTAGAGCGCATGGCGGTGGCCGATTTGGGCGGATAGCCCGCTGTCGGCATGGGGAATTTCACCACGATCTGATGGTCCGCAGATGATCTCGGGACACGGCAACGGAGCCCCCGGTAAGACAGAAGATC